>PAJC01000049.1 GCA_002705165.1 Planctomycetaceae bacterium
GATTTCTATGTTTGCCTTTTTGCTGGCTTTGGGAATTGTGGTGGATGATGCGATCGTGGTTGGTGAGAATATCTATCGTTATCAGGAAAAAGGCCTTAAGCCTCTTCAAGCTGCCATTGAAGGTACAGCGGAGGTATTTCCTGCTGTTTCAGCCTCCGTTTCTACGACCATTATTGCCTTCGCTCCCCTACTATTTATTGCCGGCATCATGGGTAAATTCTTTGCGGTAATGCCGGCGGCGGTTATTGCCATGCTGGCGATTTCTTTATTTGAATGTGTGTTGATTCTTCCTGCTCATCTGGGACACGAGTCGGGCAGAATTGAATCGGTTATCCGCTGGATCCTTACTCCTTTTCGACCCTTACTATGGTTAATTCAAAAGGCAAATCAGGGTGCATCCTGGTGCCTGCACAAAGTGATTCATCAGTTCTACATGCCGAGTCTTCGGATATCGCTTAAGTTCCCCTTAATTCCGATTAGCGTGGCAACAGCCTTACTGGTGATTACGCTTGTCGTCGTTGCTCGTGGAGTGATTCCCTTTGTGTTTTTCCCCAAGATGGACAGCTTTGTGCTAAGTGCAAAAGTTGTTTTCCCGGATGGAACGCCATCCTCTGTTCCCGATGCCGCGACGAAAGAATTAGAAGCAGTCGCGTTGCAGTTGAAGAAGGAAGTTTCACCAGAAAGGGAACTTTATAAAGTGGTGCATCGTGCGGTTGGACATGCCACAGGATTAGCATCAGATGGTGTAAGTAGCGGGGAAGCGGGATCTTTTATAGGCGTCGTGGATATTGAGTTGGTCGATAGTAGTGAGCGGAGCTATACCAGTCAGGAATTGATCAGTAAATGGCGTGAATTAGCACCGGAATTTCCTGATGCCGAATCTCTGGTATTCACTGAAGGTGGAGGCCCGGGAGGTCCTGGCGGAAAGTCGATCGAATTTAAATTGTTGGCTCCGACGAAGAAAATGGCAGAGCTCGAAGCTGCTGCTGCGGATTGTGTTGCTTTTCTGAATGCCAAGCCGGGGGTGGCCGATGTCGAGGATGACATTCAAATAGGGAAGGAAGAATATCGCTTTAAGATCAAAGAAGATGCTCAGGTGATGGGGATTTCGACGGCTCAACTTGCAGATGCAGTACGCGGAGCATTCTATGGCGAAGAAGTGATGCGACTGCAACGAGGGCGTCACGAAGTGAAGCTCATGGTGCGTTATCCGGAAGAGCAACGTCGACGTCTATTGAGTCTGTCGGACGTTCGCGTGCGTGGAAATGACAAGGCCGAACGACCGATTTCTGAAGTAGCAGAAATCACCAAGGTTCGTGAATTTGCGGAATTGAATCGTGTAAATCAATTACGTTCCATCACGATTACGGGAGATGTAGACCGAACCCAAGGTGTTACATCTAATATGATTTACCATGCTGATATAGGCGACGGTAAGAAGTCATTTATGGATTACTTCAATCAAGATATCAAAGAGAAATACCCCAACGTCTACATTAAGTTTGAAGGCCAGGCGCAACAACAGAAAGAATCGATTGATAGTATGATTACTGGCTTCATCGTAGCCATGCTTGTTATCTTCTTTGTGCTCACCCTTCAATTCAAATCCTATTTGCAGCCCTTCCTTATCATGTCGATCATTCCCTTTGGATTGATCGGGGCCGTTTGGGGGCACTTCTTTATGGGACTGGAAGTGACACTCTTTAGCCTTTGTGGCATTGTGGCTCTGATGGGTGTCGTTATCAACGATTCGATTGTCTTAATTGANTACATCAATAAACATGGCAAGCGGGACGAAGATATTCTCACANCCTTGGTGGAATCCGGCCGGGATCGATTTAGACCGGTCCTGCTCACTTCTATTACAACGGTTGCAGGCCTNTTGCCGNTACTACTGGAAACTTCGTTNCAGGCTCAGGTTCTCATTCCGATGGCGACCAGCCTTTGCTTTGGACTTATTTTGGGAACCGTACTCATCCTCTACTTAGTTCCCACGTTCTACGTGCTTTACTATAAGCTGACTAAGATGTTTTCGGATAAGAGTTATGCCTTAGACACGGATGTTGCGGATCTTTCTATCCCCCCCTAAGGGTTGTCGACGTGCAGGCGTCGGTGACAGTCGTGGACTAAAACAATCTNGTTTATCCNCAGCATCATGATTTAATGCGGGGTAAGTTGTTTAGAATCTTTGCTTTCGTTACGGTAAGAGCGACAGCACCGAGGTACTAGGTCTCGGGATTACATAGGCCGCAATCAAAGTGCCTAGTTGTTCGACTTCGGCTTCGCCGGCTTCCACTGCTGCTTTGACCGCTGCGACATCTCCTTTGATGATGACCGTCACATAACCCCCACCAAGTTTTTCTTTGCCGACCACTTCCACATTCGCTGCTTTACAGGCCTGNTCAATNGCATTGAAGATTGCAGTGAACCCCTGAGTTTCAATGAATCCNANGGCATACGAANTATCGTTAGTCATTTCTTCATCCTCTTGATTGACCTCATCCTCAACAGGATGATGCACAACATTTTGTTCTAGTAGTCCGTTGTACTCTTCAGGCCCATTGATCACGGGCNGAATTTGGTTTTCCGGGTTCGCCAGTATCTTAACGACAGGNTCTCCACCTAATTCGGTTGCTATTTGCTTACCCGCTTCGATGGCTGACTGCACGGCATCGATTTTACCTGAGACTTTAACCACGAAGCCAAGGAAGTCGTTAACTTCCGACTGTAACGCTTCGACATGGGCTGTTTTACACATGACATCCAGAGCGATCATTGCCGGCGTGTAGCCGGTCGTCTCCAGAAAACCAATTGCCACGTTCATAATTTATCAGAGTGTCTTGATGATACCTGCTCCGAAAGTAAATCCACCTCCAAANGCGCAGAGACCAATNGTTTCATCCCGAGCTGCNGTTGGCAGGATTTCGCTGAGACAAAGTGGGATAGTACTGCTCGAGGTATTACCATGGTTGGCAATGTTTGAGAACACTTTAGGAGAGATTCTATGTTGAATTGCATCAATGATGCGCTGATTTGCCTGGTGTGGAACAACAAGATCTAATTCGTCGACCTGAAACTGGTCGCGGCTGCAGACTCGATTGAGACTGCTCATCATACATCTGACNGCTTCCTGGAAGACACGTCTNCCTTTCATTTGAATGAAGCCACTATTTCGCAATGGCACTGAAAGCGTTGTNCCATCTTCGCCCTTGGCAGACAGGTCAGGCCGGTGAAGTTTCGCTGCACTACGCTCNAAATGACTTTCNCCATAAAGCACAGTNGCGGTAGCAGCGTCGCCAAAGAGGATCGATGTATCGAAGTCATTGAGGTCGAGTAGGGGGGACAGNACTTCAGCGGTTGTAACGAGTACGCGTCCGTTCGGCGTNCTTTGCAGGTAGTCATAGCCAGCCTGTAAAGCATAAAGGTACCCACTGCAGGCTGCACTGATATCGTATGCCTGAATCATTGTGTCTTTACCGAATGAGAGTCCATTCAGGATTCGGCAAGCCATCGAAGGTGTCATCGACATNGGACTGGTAGTCGAACAAATCAANAGATCAATATCGTCGATTAAAAGTCCTTCCTGTTCCAAGACATTTTCGCAGGAGCCCACAGCCATGCTAATCGCATCTTCATTTTGATCAACCCAGTAACGTTGTCTAATGCCGGTGCGGCGAATGATATCGTCACTTGTCATGTCCGTACTGTCACCAAGAAGAAACTCATTGGTGATTAGCCTGCTACCTTTGTGGAACTGAACGTTTGAGAGTCCCACATCAAAGGACCTGCGTTTCGGCAGGCCGGGAGTAAGAACGATTGTGTTTTCTGACTTGCGTCGGCTGAGGATGGGTTTGCCGTACTGTTCCTTAGTAATCGGTTTAGGTCGAATACTGGAGTCGGTGGCTAGCCTGAACATCGAAGCGCCGACTTTGACAATTNCACCTGCTTTGCAGAGGATTTCACGGACGACNCCGTCGACCGGACTCGTAATNTCGAAGACGCTCTTGGTTGCTTCCACNGATGCGACGGGGTCTCCGCATTCAATTTCTTCACCAGCTTGCACTAGAATCTCGACCACTTCCACAGATTCGTCTGCAGGGCCGGAGCCGATGGCCTCAATGTATTCGACACCAGCTTCTTTTTCAGGAGCTTCTTCCCAGTCGAGNTCCACATCAAGTAAATCAGCAGCTACCGCTAANGTTCGTTTGAATCCAGGCAGGACTTCAGTTTGGTTTTCGAAGTTACAGGGGATGAAGGTGTCAGGCCGTGTNACTCGTCGAACAGCCACCGGCACTTTTGCATTTTCTGCAACGGTTGCCACGATCTCAGANCCCAATCCACANGTATGATTNTCTTCATGGACGACAATNAGGCGGGCTGTCTTTTCTGCTGACGAAAGAACTAACTGTTGATCCCATGGAGTGAGACTACGCAGATCGATCACTTCGGATTCAATGCCGGCCTGTTCTAAGGCTTCCGCGGTTTTCTCGCAGACCGAAACAGTATTCCCCCAACCGACGAATGTAATGTCGCGTCCGGAGCGTTTCTTTCGAGCAACTCCCAAGGGGACAAACTGCGCGTCTACATTTTCAGAAGTAGTTTCGTCCGAGTTGTTTAGGAGTGTTTTGGGGTAGAANAAAATCGTGGGGCGNTCGGACTNAAAGGCTGCGTTTAGCAGGCCGGCTGCNTCGTGTGCAGAGGAAGGCATGACGACATCGATACCGGGNCAGTGTGCCATCACGGATTCATGTGTTTGTGCGTGATAGGGGCCTAGNCCAGGACGGTAGCCACCACAGGCAATCATGACGATTACNGGTGTCGANGTCTGTCCGTCGGTTCGCCAGTGAATCGTNGCCAATTCATTGACGATCTGATTGTAGGCCGTTGGCATGAAGTCNGCGAATTGAATGAAGGCTACGGGTCGCTCACCAACCATAGCTCGACCAATTGCCGCTCCGACAATGGTTGATTCACTGAGTGGNGAATTCATGACCCGTCCCGGGAAACGNGTNCTCAANCCTTTTGTGACTCCAAAAACGTCNCCCTTTGGATCTTCAATATCCTCTCCGTAGAGTGTGACCCGAGTATCATCCAGCAGGTGATTCTTGAGTACTTCCCGTAAGGCATCCTTCATGTTGATTTGGGGCAGATCTTCCGAGCCAAATGTCTCTTTCGAGGGATGGGTGATTTCCACCGGATGTTGCTTGGATGCATGAAGAGATGTTAGAGGCGTTTTGGCAGCGAAGGCCTCCTCTTTAGCAGCCTCTAATTGATCCTTAACTTGAGCAAGAATGATTTTTAATTCAGATTCAGTGAAGCCCATAGCAAGTAATTGCTGCTTGGCGCAAAGGATGGGATCGCCATTGATTTGTGCTTCGTTGATATCGTCCTGATCACGATAGATAGTTTGATCGTCGGCATTGGTATGGCTAGTTAGTCGTTCGACCTGGAAGACAATGAGTGCCGGTTTGCTAGTGGCTCGGATTTCCGCGACGATTTCGCCCACTTGTTGATTGGCGGTAACGACATCGGTTCCATGAATGTAGTGAATGGGCAAGCCGAAAAACTCAGTANCCTGTTTGCCATCAGGAAGGGAATAAAATGTCTTTCCCTGCGTCGTCGTGGAGATAGCCCATTTATTGTCCTGAACCATAAACAGNACGGGGAGATTAGAACGAACCGCTTCGCCAACAGCTTCCAGCCATTCTCCCTGCTGAGTTGTTCCATCACCCACTCCGCAATAAACCAGAGGGGTGTTTTCGACCTGCTTAATTGCTGCCGCGGCACCGACAGCTTGTAAAGCATTATTACCGGTTGGAGTGACCATGCTTAAAATGTGTAATTTTGGATCATTGAAGAAGGCGCTCATGCGCCTTCCACTACCGGGTGAAAACTCGTTACAGAGCAGGGTATCGAAGAAAGTTCTGGGAGATAATCCCCGAGCGACAAGGAGCGCACGATCGCGATAGTGACAATGTAGCCAGTCTTCAGGCGTTAGATGATTGGCAAGGACAGCAGTACCCTCATGACCTGCACCAGACAGGTGAAAAAAGGCTTCCCCCCGACTGGTGAGCTCCTGCTCAATACGATCAATTCCGCGCGCTAACAGCATATTGCGATAGAGCACTAGCAGCTGATCACGATCCATCCATGGCCACTTTATATGAAAAGTGAGGTAGTCAATTACCTGAGTGGCAACCTACTATTCCCCCCGAATTAACTCCTAATGCTATGATTCTAGCGAAAATCGCCATTTTCACGCACTATGAATTTGCCTCTTTTAACATTCCAAAATGGAAATGTAGGGAATTATTTTTCAGAGATGGAAGGCTTCAAAAGCCTCTATTGATTGGCAATTTCCACGTTCAGGAGTCGTTTTCCTTCACGAAGAACGAAATCTGGATCCATGAATGGCTCGTAACTGATGTCATTCCAGCGAACGAATCCGTTTGCATCGATGATAAATGTTCCATGCAATGGCTGTTCTTCAAAGTCATCGTAAGCTCGATATTGTTTGAATACGTTTAATTCCGGATCGTTGACGATACGGAAAGGTACTTTTCCATCAAAGTTCTTGATGGATTGTTTCAAACCGTCGTTGTCATCAGAACTAACCGCAACGACTTGGAATCCAGCTTCTTCGAAGGCATCAATTTTAGGAATGAATTTCTGAATTTGCTCAGTGCAGGATAAGCATCCGGCACCGAGATAGAAAATCACAACCGTCGGCTTGCTGTTAAATTCTCGGGCACTGACGAAACGTTTATTTCGGTAATCACGAAGGGTGAATTCTTCGGCAGGCAATGGGCTCCAGCGGAACGGTCCCAGTGAATCCAAATCAACTCGTTCTCCCACATCATTTTGAACTTCCAGTTCTTTTTTCCATGCACCATCACATCCGAGACCAGTTGCCAGTGTGGATACTCGAGCAAAAACCGGAGATTCCAAGTCGACTGAGCCAGAAATGTCACGCAGAGAATCGAACGCTTTTCTCGCTCGATCCATCTCATCTGCTTCGACTAGCAATTCAATCCAGTGGCAAAGAGGCTGTACTTCATTTTGGTGAGAATTGACATGTCCTTCACCCGTCTTGAGAGCACCTTCTTTGTCGCCGTTCGCTAACTGAAGCTTGGCCAGAATCATGCGATCAATGGTTCCACCTTTTTTGAGATGTTCTTGTGCTTCTTTCACTTCACCTTTGACCAAATGCTGGTAGCCCGTGATCGCAGCCAAGGCTTGTTCGCAGTTGCGAACTTTGGTATCCCAGGCTCGTCGAGCATCACTCTTGGCTTTGTCGATAGCTTTCTTTTTGTCTTCTTTTTTCTTCTTGTCGTCCTTGGCCTGTTCCTCCGTCGCTTTCTTTTCCGCAGCTTCTTCTGCTTTGGTACGTTCAGCTTGATTGTGACTCAGGAGTTCGTTGAGCTTTCCTTTCAGTTCATCAGCCTTATCATTTTGCTCTAGCATCACATAGGAAATACCGACGTATTTCCATTGTTTTACTTTCTCAGTTTCGTTGGTGGTTTCTTCCAAATAAGGAGTTTGACTTAGGTTGACCATATCCTGCCAACGTTCATACATGTAGAGTGTTGTAAAGAGACGCGCACGACCGTAGTAAGAACTGCCGCGTCGGGTGAGGGAATTGTATCTAGGGTGCCGGGGGTTCTCCGTCATGTTCTTGGATAGGTCGATCGCATCGTTAACGCGGCCAATGTGCAATAAGTTGCGGATACACCATTCGTTGTTATGAGCGTAGTTGTGAATCTGATCGGGTAGCAGACGATCACGCATCATGTGAGCATGGTCAGTTCGGGCTGAGGCTTCTTGCTGCCAGACAGCATCTTCATATCGCTTTAGCCGTGAAAAAATGTGACCTGGCATGTGCCACATGTGGGCAATCCCGGGAGTGGTTTGTCCGCAGACACTTGCTGAAGTCACTGCCGTTGCCGCATCTTTATAGTCCCACAAGTGAATGCGATAGTGATGAGAAGGATGCTTTGGATTGATGGCAAAGACCTGCTGCAGAATGGAGTCGATGGCGACATAGCTAGTAATTGGAATGTCGTTGTAACGATTACCCCACAGTTGGAGTGCTAAAAATGCCTTCGACTCGATATTCCGAGGATACTTGATGCAGATTTCCTCAAGGGCCTTGGTGTACTTTTCTGCCCGCTCCTTTTTTTTCCCGGGATCGGCATTCTGATAGGCGGTCAGAGCTTCTATAAAACGTAGCTCGACATCGGTGACACCTTCTTTGCGTTTTTGAGCTTCTTCCATGAAGACTTTGGAACGTTTGGAATTATTGAAATTGGCCATCGCCATCCCCCAATACGCCATGGCACAATCCGGATCTAGTTTATTGACTTGGCGAAATGCTCGTTCTGCTTCCAGATACCAGAAGCCATGCAATGCTGACACGCCCTGATTAAAGAATTTCTGTGCTTCTTCATTCTTTGTAGTGACTGGGAAATCGACATTGGACATACCTGGAATTAGATAAGCTCGTTGACGTGGCCCTTCGTTGAATGCCTCTCCGTGATAGGAGTGCCCTGCAAGTGGACCCGCTGTGTTTTCCTCATTTTCGTCGCCCGCTGTGGCACCTTCCTGAGTGGGCCCTTCGATAGCTATTGCGTCCTGTTTCTCGTCTTGCGTTTGCCCAAAGACTGGCTGACATACCAACAGAAACAAGGGGAGGAATTTCAAGAGTGAAGACTTCATAAGACAAGTCCTGAAAAGGGTAGGGATATTTGCTTTTGTGATAGATATATAACGTAATCTACTCAATGTTAACTGTCACCTGCTCGCCGTCAATTTCAATTTGATCATTATGGTAAACCTTGCGTTTGCGAGCCGTGCAGACAGTGCCGTTTACTTTCACGAGTCCACCTTGAATAAGGACTTTGGCATGGCCACCACTTTCAACAAGCTGTAACAGTTTGAGAAAGTGGTCAAGACGTACATGTTGCTGAACGTCAGAGTGTTCCGAAGGTGGAGTTGGAGCGTTGTCCGTCATGATGTGTCGGCGTTATTTAATTTCAAAAGTGGCAATGACGGGATAGTGATCGCTAATATCCCGCTCATTCTCTTCAATCTCATAAAAGATATTGTAGTGATCTTTATCTTGCTTGCCGCGCAATACTAAGTCTTTGCGGCGCTCGATCGATCGGAAAGACAGATCGGATTGATTGTCTGAGTCATGAAGTAATTCCGGACTAATCAAAATGTGATCGAACTCAGTTCCGATCATGTGAGTTGCTCGTTTTGATTTTTTTAACTTAGGATGTAAATCGATGAGGTCGCCCATTTGCCCCTTCGTCTTTTTGCCACATAGCACGGCCAGATCTTTATCCAGCGTGTAGTCATGGCATTCACAAAGGGTATTGATATCTCCGAGGACGATCACATTTTCCTGTTTTTTGATATGCGGTTGAATCCAGTAGTTAATCAACCGGCATTGGCGGAGTCGAGGTTCTTCGCCTCGTGTGCCTGCTCGCAAGTGAACGTTGCACAAAGTGATTTCGTGTGTTTCCCCTGCGTGGGTCCATTGAAAAGTTGCGAACAGATGCTTGGACAGATTGTAATAGTATTTGCTTTCGTACATTGTATCGGTTTGATTACGCCGCTCTTTATGGACGAGGCCGCTCTTATAAATCAATGCAACATCCTGTTCAGTGTAGGTGTCGCGTCCCTGAATGAAAGCGACTTGGTAATCCTGTTTGTGCACTTCCCGCAGTTCGTTGGCTAGATCTTGAACTACTTTTTCATTTTCAATTTCCTGCAGCGCAAGTACGGTAGGATTAATGGCCGCAATGACTTTGGCCGTCTCC
>PAJC01000050.1 GCA_002705165.1 Planctomycetaceae bacterium
CAAAACCGTTGTTTGGCGAGACGCCCCATTCGTCACTTCCATCAGCAGATGGTTTGTCGATATTCTTTCCACTTGGTCGGAAGTATCCTGCCGTCGTCAACTTCAGTACGCTCTTACCATCCTCAAGTTCGATAAGGTTTTGAACGCTCCCTTTACCGAATGACCTCTGACCAACGATAACGGCACGTTCATGGTCCTGTAAGCAAGCTGACAGGATTTCGCTCGCACTCGCACTGAACTGATTGATGAGAATAGCCATCGGGAAATCGTCAAACGTGCCTGCGGCTTTTGCATCCCAGATTCGTTTTGGTGTGGCCCGGCCTTCGGTGCTGACAATGCGACCTTCTTTTACAAACATATCCGAAATCTGGATGGCGGCGGAAAGCAGTCCGCCTGGATTATAACGAAGATCCACGATCAACCCTTTCACCCCCTTGCTCTTGAGGCCCTTCACCACATCAAGGATCTCTCCAGTTGTATGTCGCCCGAAATTGGTGACTAACAGATAGCCAATTTTGTTCTTTTCATCAAGGAAGTAGTTCCAACTGTCATCCTCATTGCGTTCTGCTCCCAGTACAGATTTGACACGGATTAAACTTCGTTCGACTTCGACCGTCGCTGATTCGTTTGATGAGGGCGTGTGAAGAGCCAGTTTTACCTTACTGCCAATCTTACCCTTCAGAGCATTGACAATGTCGTTAGGACTCTTACCCTCAGTTGTTTGCTCATTAATGGATAAGATAACGTCACCTGGACGGATGCCAGCTTTGTATGCCGGACTGCCAAACATGGGAGTAATGATCGTTGGTTTGCCGTCGTCATTTCTGATACGGATTCCTATACCACCAAATTCGTTTTCAACACGTGACTTAAAGCTGTCAACATTCGATGGGGGAATATAGTTTGAATGTCTATCAAGTTTCCCCAGCATTCCCTGAATAGCTCCATTAATAAGCTCCCGACGGTCAACTTCTTTCACATAGTTTCGATCTATTTGATCGAGAGTGTCAACGAGCAATTTGATGAGTGCATAAAGTTCTTCATCCTGTTGTTGGGGCTTTTCCGATGTATCCGTGGTGGCGTCATCTTGGAGTAGTGCCTGATACGTCGCTTGAGGATAATCAGCAGCTGTTTGCCCTTGTAAGCTGTGTGTCCATCCCAACAAAAGCAGAGTGAGAAGAGCAGTAAATTTAGAAGGAGGAAGAATTCGGAGTGCCATCAGAGCAAAACCTTTNNTTGGTAGGGTATAAGGACATGCCAATTCGTGNNGGCATGAGATAGTACAATAGGATGGTTGTACCTTTGGGAAATTATAGATAAACGTCTGTTGCGGAACAATATTCAACTTTTCGCAGGTCATAAAGAGGAAGTGGTCGTCTGGACTTATGAGTGGTAAGAGTGATGTAGTGATTGCTGGTGGCGGGATTGTAGGATTAGCCACGGCTTATCAAATTACGAATAAATATCCTCACATGAAAGTCACAGTGNTTGAGAAGGAATCTTCGGTTGGGGTTCATCAGACGGGGAGTAATTCGGGTGTCATCCATTCGGGTATCTACTACAAACCGGGATCCTTAAAAGCTTTGAATTGTCGCGANGGTCGTACGATGATGGAAGAGTTTTGTAAGGAAGAAGGGGTTCCCTATGANATTTGTGGCAAAGTCATTGTGGCGGTGAATGATTCGGAAGTTGAACGATTGATGAATATCTATCAGCGTGGCCAACAGAATGGTGTGCGTTGTGAGGTTATCGACCGCGAGCGATTAGGTGAAATAGAACCGCACACGGCAGGGATCAAAGCGATTTGGGTGCCAGATGCTGGAATTGTGGGATACCGGGACGTTGCTATTCGCTTAGCTCAGAAACTTGAAGAACGTGGTGGTCAGGTTGTGAATGATGCTTTCGTCCGAGGTGTTCAAAAGGATAATGGCGAAGTGGTTGTGGAGACATCCGCGGGAGCTTTCCACGGAGAATACATGATTAACTGCACTGGACTGTTCTGTGATCGGGTCGCAAAGAAAACGGGTGAACGTCCCAAATCGAAAGTGGTTCCGTTNCGAGGGGAATACTACGATTTAAAGCCTGAGTCATATCATTTGTGCAACAATTTGATCTACCCAGTTCCGGATCCTCGGTTTCCGTTTTTGGGAGTTCATTTTACGCGCATGATTGATGGTCGCATGGAGTGTGGGCCTAATGCCGTTCTCGCATTTGCTCGTGAGGGATACCGAAAACGAGATGTAAACCTGCGAGATTTGGCCGAAGCGTTGTCTTACAAAGGCTTCCGTAGGATGGCTGCTAAACACTGGAAAATGGGTATGGGAGAAATGTGGCGTTCCTTTAGCAAGAAGGCATTTGTTAAGGCCCTGCAGCGACTCGTTCCGATGGTGACAGAAGATGATCTTATTCGAGGGCGGGCCGGCGTAAGAGCACAATTGCTCGGAACCGATGGGGAATTGATCGATGACTTCATTATCCTGTCTTCCCCGAGAATTATAAATGTTTGTAATGCTCCCAGTCCGGCGGCCACAAGCTCNTTGAAAATCGGCAAGACGATTGTCGAACATCTTTCCAAACAGATTGAATCTTAAGNAGGCCCGTTAGATATCGCTTTGGANTTGAGTTGCAACCCAAATTATTAGAGTTTGGATTCTAAGGATTTCAAGTTGTCCGAGACAGACGATTGGCATTTGATTGCTATAATAGATCTTTATCATTGATGATTAATAAACAAGGAGAATTTGATGGTCAGTCCAGTCGACTTGAATACTGACATTCCAGTTGCTCTGGTTCATGAGCTTCAAGAAATCATTGGTAGTGATGGCGTGCTAACCGCACAGTCNGATCGGATGGTTTTTGAATGTGACGGNTTTACGATTGAAAAGAGTTGCCCGGATGTTGTTGTATTTCCGACAACGACGGAACAGATAGCTACGGTCATTAAAGCTTGTAATCGCCATGANATTCCTTTTCTGCCACGGGGAGCGGGTACCAGTCTTGCCGGNGGCACCTTAGCGGTTGGTGGTGGGGTGATGCTCGTCNTAACTCGCATGAAAGAGATTGAAGAAATTAATCTTCGTGATCGTTATGCGATTGTACAGCCGGGGGTTGTTAACATTCGACTTACTCAGGCNTTGGCCGGTACGGGTTATCANTACGCTCCGGATCCTTCCAGTCAGGGTGCTTGTACGATTGGAGGAAATGTTGCGACTAATTCCGGTGGTCCACATACTTTGAAGTATGGTGTGACAGTGAACCATGTACTCGGAGTGGAGGCTGTTAGCTCCGATGGTGAAATCTTTCGGCTAGGGGGCCCAAATGCAGATCCTGCCGGACTCGATTTAGCCGGAGTGATGGTCGGCAGTGAAGGGACCTTGGCTGTCGTAACTCGTGTCTGGGTGCGTCTGACNCGAAACCCGGAAGGCGTTCGTACGATGTTGGGGGTTTTTGATAGTGTTGATGATGCCACGAACGCAATTAGTGCCATTATTGGTGCCGGAATCATTCCAGCAGCACTTGAAATGGTAGACCATGACATTATGGTGGCACTGGAAGAAGCCTTTCAGTTTGGTTTTCCGCTTGATGCGGAAGCCATTTTAATTATCGAAGTCGATGGTATCGAAGCCGGGNTGGATACCCAGCGAGATCAGATTATNGAGATTTGTAAAAGCGTAGGTGCTCGNGAAGTACGGCAAGCTGAGAACGANCAGCATCGTCAACAATTATGGAAAGCCAGAAAACAGGCNTTTGGCGCGATTGGGCGTCTGGCTTCTAGTTTAGTAACACAGGATGGGGTTGTTCCGCGGACTCAAATTCCTCAGATGTATAAAACGATCATGGCGATTGGCAGGAAGTATGACATTCGAATTGTGAATGTTTTCCATGCTGGTGATGGTAATATTCATCCGGTTATGTTGTTCGATGAACGTGATCCCTCTCAAACCCAAAGAGTGTTGGAGGCAGGGGGGGAAATTCTGCAGGCCTGTTTAGATGCTGGTGGAAGTGTGACAGGTGAACACGGTATCGGGGTCGAGAAAGTAAAGTTTATGAAACAAATGTTTTCGGAAGAGGATCTGGACGTGATGGCTGCATTGCGAAAGGCATTTAATCCGAACAATCGACTTAGTCCCGATAAAATGCTACCTACAGCCGGAGCCTGTGGAATGGAACGCANAGCTCCTAGTAAGATGGTAGCGATGTAGTGAAGCAGTAGCGTCTGCGAACCATGAGATAAGAAGAAACCCAAGTGACAGATTCAACTTACCAATTACCGATCACTCAGAGGCTGGAGCCAACAACGGTTGCTGAATTGGCTGGATTGGTGCAACAGGCACACGATCAGGAAATAGCAGTTTATCCACTTGGAGGTCAAACAGCCATTCACTATGGTTTGGCAGCCAAGAACGATGGTTGGGGTATGTCCACCACCAAATTGAACAATATTGTTGACTTCCCGGTGAAAGATCTAACAATCACCGTGGAAACTGGCATNACNATGCAAACCTTGAACGATGCATTGGCTAAAGAAGGCCTGATGCTGCCGCTTGACGTACCGCAGCAATCGCACGCAACACTTGGCGGAGTCATTTCCACTAATACGAATGGAGCTCGGCGTTTTGGTTTTGGTACTGTGCGAGACTATGTGATCGGTATTGAAGCGGTCAATGGTAAAGGTCAGGTTTTTCATGGTGGCGGCCGGGTTGTTAAAAACGTTGCGGGCTATGACTTCTGTAAACTGTTGACCGGTTCTGTAGGAACACTGGGGATCATTACCCNGACTACCGTGAAGCTCAAGCCACTGCCTGAANAGTCCGTGACGGTTGTTGTGGGNGTCGAGCATGCGGATATAGCGGAGGCGTGCGTTGCGATGTTGTTGGAATCGCCGACGGTCCCTTCGGCCATTGAGCTACTTTATGGTAATGCATGGAATGAACTGACAGGTAACTTCAAAGACAATCTGACCCTGGTTGTTCAATTGAGCGGTACGGCTGTAGAAACAGCTTGGGGACAGCGTCGACTGATTGATGACCTGAAGAATCAGGGGGCTCCNGGAGCCTCCGTTCTGAGCAGTGAAACTCATTTTGAGTTATGGCAACAGATTCAGGAATTCCCGGCTGAAGAACGTGAATTAACCNTCCAAGTGAAAACGGTTTCCAGCGGCGCAGTCCCGGTGATTGAAACATGTCGCGCATTGGATCCGAGTTGTACNATCCAGTCGGANGCCGGTAANGGCGTGGTTACCGTNGGGTTTGATGAAATACCTGACCGAGGTATTTCAGGAATTGTTATTACTGAACTTGGTCCACTGGCGACGACTTATCATGGTCACGTTGAAACATTACGCTGTTCAAACCCNGAGAATTTGACGTTAGGTACCATGTGGGGCCATTTAGCAGCCCCCGAATGGCTGCATAATCGTATTAANGAGCAATTTGATCCTCGAGGAATTCTAAATCCCGGCAGGTTTGTATATCAATGAGTGAACTATCAACACTAGGGGAAGCAACAGTTTCTGAGCGAGTCGAGAATCCGCTACCTGTGAAATCGTTTAATCCGGGTGAGAAGATCGACTATGAGTATTTTCTAGACTGTGTTCATTGCGGTTTGTGTACTCAGGCATGCCCNACGTACGTCATGACAGGCAATGAAAACGATTCTCCTCGCGGACGCATTTANCTTATGCGAGCTGTTACCGATGGCCGTGNGGANCTCAATAANAANGTNAGACGGCATTTGGAGTTATGTCTTGATTGTCGTAGTTGTGAAACGGCTTGCCCTTCCGGAGTTCAGTANGGTCGTCTCATTGAACCNTTCCGTTTGGAAATGGAAAAGGACGTCGATAGTGAGACGAAGACGAACGATTGGTTTCATAAGTTTATTCTCTTCGGCCTCTTNCCNCATCCCAAGCGATTACGAAAGGCATTGAGCTTTGCCCGACTCGCCCAAACATTAAAACTTGACTCGTTGATGTTAGCNACCGGGCTATGGAGACTTTTGCCACCGAGATTAGGTCGAATGGCTACCTTGCTTCCCAAGCTTCGTCGGGCAGATGGGAAATTGGAACACGTCATGCCTGCGATTGGAAAGCGACGCGCTCGCGTCGCTCTATTTACAGGTTGTGTGCAGAGTGAAGTCTTTGCCCAAACCAATTATGCCACCGCGCANGTGCTTCAACANAATGGATGCGATGTGATTATTCCTGAAAGTCAGGGGTGTTGTGGAGCGATTCATTATCACACGGGTAGTGAAGAGCCTGCGATCGAGATGGCTGCGAACAATCTAAAAGCATTTGATCGGGATGACATTGACGCCATCATTATCAATGTTGCGGGGTGTGGTTCCATGTTGAAAGACTACGCTCATCTCTGGAATGACGAGGAAACAGCGGAAGCTCGCAGTGGATTCGCGTCAAAAGTTAAGGATGTCCATGAGTTTCTTGACGAGTTAGGATTCATCCCNCCGAAAGCTCCGCTCGATGTCAAAGTGACNTATCATGATGCTTGTCATTTAGCTCANGCTCAGAAAGTACGTCAGCAGCCACGNAATATTATTGGTCAGATACCTGGAGTTGAATTAGTCGACCTTCCTGAAAGTGACATGTGTTGTGGTGCTGCGGGAACTTACAACCTGACTGAAACAGAAATGGCGGATCAGCTGAGTAACCGGAANTTAGGGAATATTAGAGAAACTGGTGCTAGTATTGTGCTGACGGCCAATTCCGGCTGTTTAATGCAGATTGACCGCGAACGTCGGGTACAGGATCAAAGCGTGCGGGTGATGCATCCAATGGATCTGATTTATTGCGCTTACAAACATAAATCGCCGTTTGATTATTGCTAGAGAGAGCNAGCGGTATGATGTGATGCGTATCGCTGACTGCATGCAAAAGGCGTGAGCAGTAAAACTACCCACGCCTTTTAATGATTTAAGCTACGCTCAAATGAAATGGCAATTAACCGTCAGATGAGTTTTCGCCTTCGCCTTCTGCACCCGGATCTTCAGGTGTTTCTGTTGACTCGTCCATCCCACTCGAAACGTTATCTGCATTGGGATCAGCAGGTACTTCAGCTTTCTGTTCGCCACATCCAGCGATGACGACGCTGAATACGAATAGCATCATAAGGAATGCTTTTTTCATGATTATATTTCCTAAATAGTAAAGAGGTCGTACGAAGACTACTATCTGCAGCCGGCATACATTCCTGCTGCATCGAGCTTCCATTCTAGTAAGAAAGCTATTCGTCAACAAGGTTGGCTCGTTCGACTTCTTCCTGTTGACGTTTAGCGTTATTCAGTTTTTTAACAAATTCGTCGGCTAGGACACCAATCATGATGACAACGCCGATAATGGCGAATTCCAGCGAGGTTGGAATTTTGAGCAGTGTGATTGAGTTGTATAGGACTCTCATCACAGCAGCACCAATCACCACTCCCGCGATACTACCTTCCCCTCCACGTAGGCTACAACCTCCAAGGACAGCGGCAGCAATTGCATAGAGTTCGTAGAAATTCCCATGATTAGCCGGCTGGATGGAGTTGCCGTCTAAAGCAAATAGAATGCCGCCGATGGCAGTGCAAAAGGCACAGATGACATAAGCCAGAATGATCATTCTGTCCGTGTTAATGCCACTTAGACGGGCCGCAGATTCATTATTCCCCAAAGCAAGTAAGTATCGCCCATAGATAGTCTTGTTGAGGAAAATTGCGGCTGCCGTAGAAATGGTGGCTAAGAATACCATCGGCATTGGAACTAGTGTTCGACAAATTGGAGTTTGGCTCACCAACCAACATAGGCTCAAAATACAAGTAATCGACAGAAGACCTCGATACTCCGGTAAGGAGCGATAGACGCCTTTAAGAAATCGGTCTACACCCGCAATAAAGATACCTAGTGTGATAATGACTTCTGTGATGGCCAATAATCCTACATCTTTTCTTTCTTCAAATAAGCTGCTGACATAACTGGAAGCCCACAGAGTTAATGTGGCTCCTGAAATTAGCAAACCAAGTGCGAGTAAAGCTGCATTGGTATCTCTCTTTAGAAAAATAAGTGCAAGGCTCACGGCCAAAGGGATGGCGAAATACCCAACGTAGTTCAGCAGGATTTCGGGCATGAACTGGCTGGGGCGTCTACCAGGTTTGTCTGCATCAAATTTTGAAATGTCGAGCTTTGTGGCATCACGTTTACTCATAATGTTTACTGACGTCCCTTGGCTCAGTTGCAGAACCTGAGCTTCAGAGACATTCGTGAATCGGCTCACGCCACTGACGGCTATGCAAATGCTAATCACGGCACCGATTATCCAGTTCAGGGGATTTCCTTCCGTTTTCCGCAGTATCAGTACGGTTTTGTAGATGCAAAACAGGGTAACTGCGATACCTAAAACAATGAGTACAGTGGCTGTCGCGAACGGCTTGCCTGTTGCTAGCAAACGAAGGGAATCGTTGTATTGTTTACCAAATCCACCGGTCGAGTCGCCCGTGATCCACCGGGCTACACCACGATAAATCAGCAAACCGCAAAGCGTTACCACAAACGGTTGTAAGTGAGCTTTCGTGATCAATAATCCGTGAACGAATCCGAGCAGAATAGAGACCCCCAAAACGATAAGCAATGTTGGAACAATCCCGAGTTCTTTATCAATAAGAGTAATGGTCATCAGGCAGCCGATCAGACCGATCATAGATCCAATGGACAGGTCGATCCCTCCCGTGATGATAACAAATGCCACTCCAATACCGATGATTCCAAACAGAGACGTTCGCACCATCAGGTTTTGTAAGTTAAATGGAATTACAAAACTGCCACCGCTAAGGATATTCGTAGCGATACAGGCAAATACCAGTAGCATCAGAATTCCCATGATCTTATTCATTCGATGACACCTTCGTAATTAGAGGATTTAAACTTGTGCAATGGATTTAGTGTTGAACACCGCCGGTGGCCAGCTGCATGATTGACTCTTCGGCCAAATCTTCCCGGCGTAATTCACCGGTTATTTTGCCTTCGTGCATGACGATCGTTCGATCTGACATGCCAATGATTTCTTCCAGTTCACTGGAAACAAACAAGACTGCCATGCCCTGTGAGGCAAGCTCTTCCATCAATTGATAGATTTCCTGTTTAGCACCGATGTCAATGCCACGGGTTGGTTCGTCCAGAAGTAATAGTGTAGGTGAAGTGGCAAGCCATTTGCCAAGCACGACCTTTTGTTGGTTTCCACCAGAAAGAAACCCAGCGGTTTGATCGGCATGGGGAGTTTTAGTACTTAGCCTTGCGATCATCTCGTCAGTGTCCTGCGCTTCTCGTTCGGCATTTCTAAAAATGCCGTTAATGGAGTGAGCTTTTAGGGAAGCCATGCTTGTGTTCTCTTTGACACTCATTTGAAGTACCAAGCCCTGACCTTTGCGATCTTCCGGAACAAGTGCTAACCCGAGAGCAATGGCATCGCTTGGAGAATTGAGCTCGACTTGCTGCCCCGCAACTGCAATGGTTCCTGAGATTGCCGGAGCCACTCCAAACAAGGCATCTAGTAATTCAGTGCGACCTGCTCCAACGAGTCCGGAAATACCAACGATCTCACCTTCATGAACCTTAAAAGATAATTCGTGCTCTGGGTTCGCCTGAGTTCTCAGATTGGAGACTTCGAGAATGACATCGCCGATCGGATTCGGTTCGTGTGAATAGTATTGCGAAATATCACGCCCGACCATGNGTTTCACCATGGCATCATGCGTAATTTCCTCTCCGCACAGGTCACCTGCATATTGTCCATCNCGGAAGACNGTTACGCGATCGGAAAGCATTTTGACTTCTCCTAATCGGTGGGAAATGTAGATAATACTCACACCGCGTTCGCGTAACTCTGCGATCACTTCAAATAGTCGCTCGGATTCACCGGCACTTAGGCTGGATGTAGGTTCATCCATAATGAGGATGCGAGCATCAATGCTAAGTGCCTTGGCGATTTCGACAAGTTGCTGCTGGCCGATCGACAGATCTCCGGCAAGCGTCTCCGAATCGATTTTTAAGCCTACCATGTCGAGGAATCGCTGAGCTTCACAACGAATCGTCGCTTTGTCAATAAAGCCGGCTTTAGCTGGTTCCCGACCGAGAAAAATATTCGCAGCAATACTGAGATTTTCACTTAGATTGAGTTCTTGATGAATTAACGCGATTCCGTGATGCTGAGCTGTTTTCACGCTGTCCATGCGGACGGTTTCCCCAAAAACCTCTACGGTACCTTCATCTTGAAGTTGTACTCCGGCAAGAATCTTCATCAAAGTGCTTTTACCAGCCCCGTTCTCTCCAATCAGTGCCAGAAACTCTCCTTCGTGCAATTGCAATTTGACGTTGTTCAATGCCACCACGCCTGGAAAGCGTTTGGTGAGATTTTCAACGTTAAGGATGAGTTTTTGCTGCAACATGTTGTTCTCAAATCAAAAAAAACTGGGGACTGTATTCAACACTGAAAGACAGTCCCCAGTTGGATTTCGATAATAATGATCGTTGGGGTCTTACTCTGCTGAATCGCTTCCTGCATCAGCATCGTTTTCGCCGGTCAACTTTTTCAACTCGTCCCAGAACTCCTGCACATTGTTATTCATAATCTTACGTGCTGGAATGTCAATGAAGTCCTCATGGTCAGAAATGTCCTTCACACCGGTAGCGTGCTCAGCCAGTACTTTCACTGATTGATAGCCGTATTGATAAGGGTTCTGAACCACGGTGCCGTAGCAAGTCCCATCGACAATCGCCTGTAGAGTTTGAGCATCTTCATCGAAGCCAATCACGTGAACTTCATTCAGTTTGTCCGCTGAAGTCAAAGCTTCTAAAATTTGCGGTGGGTTGTATGCGAACAGACCAACCATGCAGGTGATGTCCGGATAGGCAGTCAGGGTATCTTCAACGTAGGACTTACATTTGTTGGCATCAAAATCGTCGGTACGCGTGCCGAGAATTGAAAAACGATCGTTCTCGATTACTTGACCAGGTTTGTCGTAACGTTGATCGTCTTTTTCTCTTTTCATCAGGTAGTCAATTAAGCCCTGACGACGCTGACGNGCATTCACTTGTTCCAAACGACCAACAAAGATCATGATCGAAACCTGGTCAGCCACGTCTGCGGTGGCTTCTTCGATCAATTCACCACACATCCAGCCAGCGTCGTAGTTACTCATTCCGATGTACAGTTCTCGGTTTGAATCAGCAGCATCGGAGTCGTGAGTGATCAGAGTAGTTGCATCGGCAACCAGATTTAGCAGGTCTATTTGGTTGTCAGAGTCGATAGGGCTAACGGCGACACCATCAACCTGTTGCGTAATAAGGTCTTCGAGCATTCGCTTTTGATCCTGTACTCCGTCAACAGGCATATGGACTTGAACGTCGACTTTGAGGTCTTTCCCAGCTTGTTGAGCACCGGCTTCTGCGATATCCCAGAAGGAAGCGATGCCATTGGTAACATAGGCCACTGTGGGAGTACCTACCACATTGGAGCCCGTATCATCTGGAATTTCCGGGGCAGCATTCGAACTGTTGTCATCGCCCGAATCGCAGCCGACGATAACGGCAGATAGCATTAGTAATGTGAAGCAAAAGAAGCGTTTCATTCCGCGTTCCTTGTAGTAAATCTTTATGAACTGATCAATAGTTTCGGAAGTAAGCGATAAGCAAGACCCCAACCCATCGATTTTATTTTGCGAATGGGAACCTAGCAAGGTAAACCTAGGCAATTTCTGTTAACTCTCAGGGCTGAAATATTCTTCAAATAACCCTAGTTCCCGATATATTTTGCGTAAACATTACGCGCAACGACTTCGTCTTCGGTCCCTTTGATGATAGCCCGACCGTCAGCAAAGACTGTNATTTCAAATTCGTNAATGAAAGCTCTTAAAAGAAAAGGGTTGCTGTCGACCGCTCCCAGACCACGAAGCTTCTCACTAAGGTGTTCCAGATTGATCTGTGATTCACCAGAGAATGACAATTGGACGGCGTTTCGCCCACAAAGAATNGCTGATTGACTACCCTGTTTTCCAGTTAACCAGTCAAATTGATGCGTGTGACAGGTTGGGCATTCATCNGTTTCTTTTAACTGCGTTAGTTTTACTTGCCTAATTTGGTTATCCCATAGGTCAAAAATCTGTAATGTCCGNCTAATCCTGTCNCGATTACCACTNACGATTTTGATCACTTCCAAGGCTTGTAGGGAAGCAATGACATTAATGATGGGAGAGAGGATTCCAGCNGAGTCACAGGTTGGTGTGGTGCCCGGCGGCGGAGGCCCACCGTGCATAAGGCAGTGAAGGCAGGGGGTTTCCCCTGGCAGAATGGTCATGGTTTGCCCCTCACTTCCGATGCACCCTCCATAGACCCAGGGAATGTTATGTTTGATGGCCGCATCATTGAGCAGAAATCGAGTTTCGAAGTTGTCNGTTCCGTCAACGATGCAATCGACGGAATCGATCAACTCGCTAATGTTTGCGGCAGATACATTAGCCACAACGGCCTCAATTTCAATCTCAGAGTTGATCTGGTCCAGNTGGGCTTTGGCAGCGATAGCCTTAGGAAGGCCTGNTTTCACGTCGTGCTCGGTGTACAATACCTGCCGTTGAAGGTTGTTCCACTCCAAAAAGTCGCGATCAACAATTCTCAAAAANCCAACGCCAGCGCGTGCCAGCGTATTCGCCAGAACACTTCCCAATGCTCCGCAACCGCAGATCAAAACTCGGCCTTGAGCTAATTGAAGTTGGCCCTCAATACCCAATGGGGCGTATCGCATTTGGCGAACATAGCGTTGCAATTCTTCGGGGATGTCCTGACTCAAATCTTGTTAATCCTGAACTTAGTAAAGTGGCTGTTTGCTGATAACGTAGCCTGCATAATTTGTTTGCGGAGCCAGACTCGCTTGCAAGGCGGCACATTGTTCTCGTGCATTGCGATCATTATTGTATGAGGTCAACTGATGTGCAATAACTGGAATTACCGAGGAATCCCAACGAGAGTTGAATTCCACAGGGTTGACGGCGTCCGCGATGATTATCTCAGCCCATTCAGGGACCTCCTGATTGTTGGTTAAGTAAGTCCCCAGAAGTAAGTTGTCTGGTCGTTCGATGTTTCTTAAATCCGTTCCTGCTGGCAGGATACAGCAGGCAACACACGGCCACTGACTCAGGCTGTCAAGCTGTTGTTGTACCCCTGATTCTGTTGGATCGCATACTGCGATGATCCAGAGTCCCTCCTCGGTCGCACGACTGCAATCATCGGTACCCGGAGCGATAATAATCCGTGAAAGTCGGAGCTCACGACATTCATCCCCACCATCACTTAGTGCCGAGTTGACGGTTCCGGCGGCAGCCCGCAGAACCCATCGCTTTGTAAATCCATTCAGATCGGTTAATTCCAGTTTGTTCGCCTTGGTGGTCAGTGTTTTAAAAGCGATCTGTTGCACATCGGACTGAATGAGTTCATCTTTTTGCCGGACATTCGTAGTGACTTTATAGGTGGCAGGTAATTCAGCAGACCAAGGGCAGGGATCAGGGACGATNGCTGAAGATAGTGGCGAGTTGCCCGGGCCAAGATCCTGAAGCTTTATTCTTGCAGGCAGNGTGTCACTTAATCGGCAGTGTGGGCCGTAGACATCGCCGTCAATTCTCCATCCATTAGCCCAACCGAATACACCATCGATTGAAGCATAGACGGACACCCGAACGCTATTGAGGTTTCTGTAAAAAAGTTTCGGAGTAGGTGTGGGATCGGGTGGCGACATGTTTTTCCTAGTCGATATTGAGCACGCTTCGAAGAAAGCGCCCGGTATGCGAAGCTTCGATTCGAGTGAGGTCTTCGGGGGTCCCCTGAGCGATCACGGTTCCTCCTTCATCGGCNGCTCCAGGACCAATNTCGATAATATAGTCGGCGGCTTTCATGAGTTGTAGGTTGTGTTCGACAACAATGAGTGAATGCCCAAGTGCTAAGAGTGTGTCGAAGCAATCCTGAAGTTGCAGGATGTCATTGAAGTGCAGACCGGTCGAAGGCTCATCCANAATAAACAACGTGCGATTGCGTTTGTGCGTCGACATGTACGCAGCTAATTTTAGCCGTTGAGCTTCACCGGAAGAAAGGGTGTTAGCNGGTTGTCCAAGTTGCAGATAGTCNAGCCCAACGTCGATAAGACGTTTGAGTTTCGTCTGGACTTTNTTCTGGCCACGGAAGAAGGAGAATGCNTCGCGTACGGTCATTCCCAGAACGTCGGCAATGTTTAAGCCTCGGTAAGTGACGTTTAATATTTCGTCCCGGTACCGGGTCCCACCACATTGAGGGCAATTCATATAGACATCGGCCAGAAATTGCATGTCAATTTCCAACTGGCCAACACCTTTGCAAACGCTACAACGCCCTCCGTCCACGTTNAAGCTGAAGTGACCTGCCGAATAATTGTGAGTTCGGGCTTCTAAAGTGTCGGCAAAGACTGCACGGATTTGATCGAATGCTTTAATGTAAGTTACAGGGTTTGACCGAGGGGAACGCCCGATTGGGCTTTGATCCACGAGGACAATATCATCGATTTGACCATCCCCCACGATATCCGTGTAGGGAAGTGGTTTCGTAGTATCTTTTCTCTTGCGACGACAGACGGCACCGTACAATGTATCCTGGACAAGTGTACTTTTGCCGGAACCACTTACTCCGGTGACCAAGCAGAGGACACCAAGTGGGAATTCGACAGTCAGGTCTTTTAGATTATTGCCGCTAGCACCCTTAAGTTTAAGCCAGCCTCGATTGGCCGGGCGACGTCGTTCGGGAATCACGACCCCACGCGTTCCGGCGATATAACTGCCGGTCAGATTGTCTTCCTGAGACAGCATCTCCTCGATGGTACCCTGAAAGGTGATTTTTCCACCGCGGTCCCCGGCACCAGGTCCAACCTCGATAAGTTGATCAGCGTTACGCAGCATTTCTTCTTGGTGGTCTACAACAATCACCGTATTGCCCCGGTCTTTTAAGCTCATAATGGCCTTGCAGAGATGCCTGACATCTTTTGGGTGGAGGCCGACTGTCGGCTCGTCCAATACATAAAGCATGTTTACCAGATTAGACCCCAAGGCCGTGGTAAGACTTACACGTTGAGCTTCACCGCCGCTGAGTGTGCGCAATGTCCGGTCCAGTGTTAAATACCCCAGTCCGACAGTGTTTAGGTAGTGTAGTCTGGAGTGAATCTGTTCAATCACGTGTCGGGCAACCTCGCGTTGCCATTCGGTAAATTCAATCTGTTTGAAAAACTCGATGGCTTCACGAATCTTTAGTTGACAGATTTCGGCGATGTTTTTCCCCCCGACTTTCGTTGCCAACGATTCTGATTTCAGGCGGTCGCCACGACATTTCGGACACTGCCGATAGCTTCTCCAGCGACTGAGGAATACGCGTAGGTGCATTTTGTATTTACGACGTTCCAGCCAGGCAAAGAAGCCATTGAGACCGCCAAAATCACGTTCCGGCACGCCTTCGTGAATAATTTTCAAATGCGCCTTGGTTAGCTCACGGAATGGAATATCGACAGGTAATTCATAGTCGTCTGCCAAAGCCAGTAATTCCTGCAATTCGTGTTCGTAAGCAGGGGTCTTCCATGGGGCGATCGCGCCTTCAAGTAGGGATTTACTCGAATCAGGAACAATCAACTCCATATCGTTGTCGATAATGTTTCCAAATCCTTCGCATTCGGTACACGCTCCCAATGGACTATTGAAACTATAGAGTCTAGGTTCCGGAGTCGCATATTCGAGATTACATTGGTCGCAACGATAACCAGCACTGAAACGGCGTTGGACCCATTCGCGACCGTCGATGTCAACCTGATCGGAATTGCTCAACGACTTCTCGATTTGTTCAGTGGCTTCTATCGTTATCACACAGATCGATTCAGGCTGGCTGAAGACCAGTTCGAGGGAATCACGTAAGCGACCATCGAACTTGTCATCTCTCTGTAAGGACAAACGGTCTACGATGAAGAGCAGTTCGACGGACTCTTCACTGTTGGATAGGCAGTCCTTGCAATAGTCAATAAGGGTGGAACCTTCGTCTTCGAGGCGATAAGTAGTTCCGCCCACCATCACACGAACAAAACCATCTTCCAAAAAGTGGGCAAGGTAATTCTCAAGTACCGAGGCCCCATCGAAATCTTCGTCCTGTTGGTTACCCCACTCGAAAGTCTCGGCTGAGATTGAGGTTGCAAATCCCACCAAGAAACGTGAGTGATCCGGCAACTTATAGATTTCATCAGTCACGGATTGAGGTGAGTCTCTTTGGATAATGTTTCCACAGCCATGACAGGTAATTTCTCCGAGACGAGCAAACAGTAGACGAAGATAATCAGCGGTTTCTGTGGCTGTCCCAATAGTNGATCGACTGCTGCGATTATGGTTGCCTCGGGTGACGGCGATAGCCGGAGGGATACCGTCGATTCGATCCGCCGCCGGTTTTTCTAGACGATCAAGAAACTGACGGGTATAGGCAGAAAAACTTTCGATATAACGACGTTGCCCTTCTGCATAGAGAGTGTCTAATGCCAGACTCGTCTTGCCACTTCCGCTGACGCCACAGAAGGCGACTAACTGATTGTGGGGAATGTCTAGATCCACGTGTCTGAGATTGTGGACATGCACACCACGTAATTGGATATCAAGGGCCTCACCGACCGGTATNTCATCGCTTGCAGTGTGGTTTGTGGCTGCCAAAATGAGCTCCGCTCAGATCTAAACAGTGTTTATTCGTTGCTGCCGGTTTCCAATATTTCACTGAGGATACAGTNAGGTACTTTGACAGATGACTAATCACTCATGATAGAATTTTAGAATTCGGAATTCCAGTTGATTCTGGCATGAAAGAAGGGGTTAAGCGGGATTTTCGATAACGAGTAGATAAGCTAGTATCCAGTAATCTGAGATATATCACGGTGAACTTGACTATCACGTAGGTCAGGTATTGCAAGGGCGAACGAAAGGCCGGTTTAGGTGGCTTCCAGCGATAAGAAAAAGAAAAATCCTTTTTACACATTGCTCATTTGTGTCGGTATCGTCTTTGCATTAACTGCAACGTCCTACGGGGTCATGACGGTAACGTATTTGCGTGCGTCCGAGGAGATAACTGAATCGAGTGATCCGGCCGATAATTATCATCCATTATTTCGCTTTTTAGATGAAAATGGATTNGATCTCATGCTGGCGGAATTAGGCGTACTTGGTGTTTTAACCTTTGCCGCNATCGCTTATGACGANCTTCATGATCCGGATGGTTTGTCGGAGCAGGCGAAAACGNTTGAGGAATTTGGGGTAGCTTCGAGTGACCGTGGAGTGGCCACTGATGATCAGGCAGAAGAGTCTGCGGGTAACGTGTCAAAGGGATAGCAGCGGTGAGTAAAAAAGCACAAGAACAAATCGCTAGATTGCGCCGTGATTTACTGCGCCATAATAAACGCTATTACATCGACGCTCAGCCCGAAATTAGCGATCTTGAATACGATCAGTTGATGCAGGAACTTCACAAGCTTGAACAGCTTTACCCGGAGTATGATTCTCCGGATAGTCCTACGAAGCGGGTTGGCGAACAGCCAGTCGAATATTTAATAACCGTTGACCATCGATTGCCCATGTTGTCGATCGACAATACTTACAATCTTGAAGAGTTAAGGAAATTTGGTCAACGAACAAAAGACTTGCTCGATGGAAGAGAAGCTGAGTGGGTGGTGGAGTTGAAGATCGACGGTGTTGCGGCGTCGGTTATCTATGAAAACGGTGTCTTAACCAGAGCATTAACTCGAGGTAACGGTCAGCAGGGGGATGATATTACTCACAACATCCGAACGGTTGCTGATATCCCGTTAAGACTTCTAGGCGATGATTTGCCAGCGGTGTTAGAAGTCCGCGGTGAAGTCTATATGACTAACCATGATTTGGCACAAATTAATGAACGTCAGATGGCTCGGGGTGATTCACCATTTAAGAACACGAGAAACGCGACAGCTGGAAGTATACGCCAACTTGATCCCCGTATTTGTGCCGAGCGTAAGCTACGAATGTTCTGTCACGGAATCGGGCATTGTGAAGGAATTCGTAGTACTGCACATATGGATTTCCTGGATGAAATTCGAGGGTATGGGCTTCCAGCCTCTCCATTCGTTTCCAGTTTCGCAACCTTCGAAAAAGCGATCACGCATTGTGAATTTCTAACGCAGGAAATTCAGGATATCGATTTTGAAGTGGATGGGATTGTCCTCAAATTGAATCAGTTCAATCAACGGGAAGCATTAGGTAACACAGCGAAAAGCCCCCGCTGGATCGTGGCCTATAAATGGGAACGCTATGAGGCCATCACGAAGTTGAAAAATATTACGGTGCAAGTTGGTAAAACAGGAGCAATCACTCCCGTGGCCGAACTTGAACCGGTCGAGTTGGCTGGAACGACGGTTAGCCGATCGAGTCTGCATAATGCCGATGAAATTAAACGCAAAGATATTCGCATAGGTGACGTGGTCGTTGTTGAGAAGGCTGGAAAAATCATTCCGCGAGTGGTGCGTGTCGAAAAGCACGAACGTAAAACGGATTTACCTGAATTCCCATTCCCTACACACTGTCCGGAATGTGAGACTGCCGTGGTGAAGGACGAGGGAGGTGTTTACATTCGCTGTCCAAATTATCAATGCCCNGCGCAACTACGCGAAAGAATTCGTTTTTACGCCACCCGTAACGCGATGGATATCGAAGGACTCGGAGACAAACTAGTCGAACAGTTAGTCGTTGCGGGGCTTGTCTCTGATTACGCGGACCTATACACGCTGTCTTCGGTACAAGTTGCTGAGTTGGATCGGATGGGAGAGAAGTCTGCCAGAAACGTCGTGGTTAATATTCAGAAAAGCAAGCAGCGGGGATTGGCTAAAGTCTTGAACGCACTTTCGATTCGTCACGTGGGATCTCAAGTCGCTGCCACAATCGCCCAACACTTTACAACACTTGAAAAACTGCGGCAGGCGAGTGTCGAACAACTGAGTGAAATCAATGAGATCGGTGAAGTGATCGCCGAGAGTCTACATCGATTCATTCATGAATCTCCAGGTAAGGAGGTTATGTCTGAACTTGAAGAGGCCGGTGTCGAAATGGTTCAGCAAGATTTAGGTAATGAACAACTCAGCAACTTATTTGCAGGGAAAACATTCGTCGTGACCGGCACGCTGACAAGTTATACGCGCAGTCAAATCCATGACATGATTGTTCAACATGGTGGTAAGACGGGGACGAGTGTGTCCGGAAACACGGACTACCTTATAGCGGGTGAGAATGCCGGTGGCAAATTGGCAAAAGCGGAGCAACAGGACGTTGAGATTCTAACGGAAGCGGCCTTTGAACAACTAATCATGACGGTCGAGGGAGAGGCTGGGAATCTCCTGTTCTAGTAAAAAATCCTCCCAAATCCTCCAGCCCGGAAGGCTGAGAAGAATAGGAGGATTCATTGCTGATTTAATGGGGCAGGTCCGTGCCAGAGGGTTAAGTTACTTTTGCTGGACACCCAACTCTTTCAGTTTTTTCACGAGGTCGGCGCCATGAGTTTTTGCGTTCACTTGTTTGTCGACGTGAAGGATTTCCCCCTCTGCGCTAATGATATAGGTCCAACGGAAAGGCACGGGCCGCTCATCGTTGACAACGCCATAGGTACGCGCAGTCTTCTTTTGTGGATCACTAAGAATTGGGTAATCCAGTTGGAGAGATTCGGCATAACGCTTATTCGTTTCAGCAGTGTCACAACTTGCGGTAAAAAAGGCCACGTCAAACTTGTCGAGACCAGAGCCTTTTTCACGAGCCGCAATGCTAAATGTTCGATCCCCAAGTAGTTTTAGATCAAACCCTTTTTTTACTCCGCTGACACGCAGCGAATCACATTGGGCCGTTCAACCGCCAGTAAATGCTTTAGGGAACCATGCGACAATAACGACCTTTCCTTGGTAGTCCGATAATTTGTGGACTTTACCATCNCTGCCAGCTAACGCGAAGTCAGGAGCACGATCTCCTGTTTTGACTTCGGCATTCAGCGGAATAGCAGTCATCGCCAGTAAGGCCAGCATTCCACAGATCTTCATGAAAGATTGCTTCATCAGAATGTCCTTTCGGTTATAGTTGCAATAGTTGTTGTGTCAGTTTGACTATATGCAATATAGCCTCTTCGGCTTAGCCAATCGACGATGATGCGACAGAAGTTTAAGAAATTAATTAACCAAGAAAACAAACCAAGAAAACAAACCAAGATGAAACAAATATTACTCGTATTCATAACGTTGACATCGATTCAAATATTGACGGGACANACATGGGCTCAGCAATGGCATCAGTTTCGCGGGCCGGGTTCACGTGGAATCAGTGACAATAATCAATTGCCTGTTGAGTGGGATTATGAAACACGCAAGGGCATCCAGTGGGAAGTCAAGACGGAAGGTCGCGGCTGGTCCTCGCCTATCATCACCTCCGACANGATCTACTACACGACTGTCAGTAATGAAGGAATGACGGAAGGTGCTCGCAAAGGATTGTATTTTGGTGGAGATCGTTCCAAACCACCTGAGGGTGTGCATCATTGGGTAGTAATTTGTCGCGATCTCAAATCGGGAGATCTGGTTTGGAAAAAAGAAGTTCANAAAGGGATTCCGGGAGGCGCGGTCCACATTAAGAATAGCTATGCTTCAGAAACGGGAGTGACTGACGGCGAACGGTTGTACTTATCTTTCGGGCATGTGGGAGTTTTTTGTTTAGATCTGGACGGTGAGNTGCTTTGGGAACGCCGCGGTAAGGTTGCNAAGACTCGATATGGATGGGGAACAGCAGCTTCTCCGGTGCTTTATGAAGACCAATTGTTTATTGTTGATGACAATGAAGAACAGTCCACGTTGTTAGCGTTGAATAAGAANACGGGNCAAGAACTTTGGCAGGCGAAGCGGCCCGAGGGTAGTAACTGGGCCACACCGTTTGTCTGGAAAAATTCTCAGCGGACAGAACTTGTTACGCCCGGCACGGGAATGAATCGCGTTTACAGTTTAGATGGGGAACTACTGTACGAATTTGGAGGAAACTCAAGTATCACGATTGCCACGCCGTATGCTGAGAACGATTTACTCTATGTTAGTAGTGGCTATGTGCTTGATCAGAAAAAACCTTTATTTGCGATTAAGCCCGGGGCAAGTGGGGATATCAGTCTGCAAGATCGGGAGACCAGTAATGAGTACATAGCCTGGTGTCAGAAACAGGCCGCTCCCTACAACCCGAGTACGATTTTGTATGAAGGTCGTATTTATGTGCTGTATGATCGCGGCTTTTTTGCCTGCTTTGATGCCCAGACAGGNAAAGAGATTTATGGGAAACAAAGATTAAATGCGGGCCGAGCCTTCACCAGTTCGCCCTGGGCCTATCGCGGGCATATTTTCTGCATTAATGAGTTTGGCGAAACATTTGTCATTAAGGCTGGAGATGAATTTGAAGTCGTTGGCAAGAATNAATTACACGTGGAAGATATGGCAATGGCGACGCCGTCAATTGCTGGCGATCAACTTATCATTCGGACGGCTGAACGGCTGTATAACATAAGACAGAAGTAATCTCGACAGTTTAGGGAATTCTTGAACAGTTAGGAACGTAAATTGCCGAATGGTTAGAGTAATAGACTGGTTGACAAACTGAGGATTTCTCATTCAACTAAGTTTCATATTGAGGGTGTAGCTCAGTTGGTAGAGCAACGGACTTTTAATCCGTAGGTCCAGGGTTCAAGTCCCTGCACCCTCACAAGTACCCATCGGCTTCGGTCGATGGGTATTTTTGTGCGCTTTTGACATGGTAGCACGTCGAACCCAAAGACGATGTTCTACAATGAAGGCTGGTTGGTCTTTCTCTAAATATTGCTTTACAGGAATCACTTTGATGTATCTTTCTGTCTCTGTTCGCATTGTTGAGGCTACCTGTAAGACAAAATTAAATGTCCCCGCCGAAGAGTTTATCGAGATCGTAAAGCAGGGAGGAGCGAGTGCGATTTGTATGCGAGCTAGCGGTGCCGGTGTGGAAGCAAGTCCAGAGCAACTGCAAACGCTTGCTTCCAAAATAGCGTCCGCAAATCTTCCGGTGACCATGGTCACGGCAGATTACGATGTTCCGCTTAATAATGCGGAAGGCCCAAACAGTTTGCGGAATATTCGCCCATCACTCGACGTGGCGGAAGCATTTGATTGTGATTTGATTCGTGTTTGCATGAAGAACGAAACCGATATTGCTTTTGCACGACAGGCGGCAGAGCTGGCGGCAGAACGTGGAATCCGCCTCGCGCATCAATGTCATACGAGCAGCTTGTTTGAAGAAGTTGATCAAATCCTGGACGTGTTGAAAGAAATCGACCGTGACAACTTCGGCATCATCTATGAACCTGCGAATCTGTTACTCAATGGTCAGGATTATGGTGTCGAGACGCTGCAAAGACTCGCCCCTCATATTATGAATGTGTATGTACAGAATCATCGTCTTGACCCCAAGGGGCCGGAAGTCTTAGATACCTATTGTCGAGGCCCTGTACGCTTTCATCATCTGTATTTGTGGGAGACAGGTGGAGTGGATTTCACTCAGGTTTTTCAGGGTTTACGTGATATCGAGTATGTTGGTAGCTTCACGATTCATCAGGCACAGGGAATCGAGACTCTGGAAGCAGCAACCGAGTATGTGAAAAAATGTCGCCGCTTTTTTAGAAACCAAACTGGAGCTTGCCAGCGTTAGTCGGTTTTGGCGGGGGCCTTGGATATTAGTATAATGGTGCTTCATATCTACGTAATGACTAGCTGCATCCACCAAGACCTGAGGGAAGTATAGATGGCGATCACTCGCATGGCTCATATGGCACTACGCTGTTCAAATCTCGAGAAGTCTCGCGATTTTTATACCAATGTTATTGGTTTTGAATTTTTTGCCTGGCGTCCGCAGGGTGATTCGATGGACATCACGGATGGTTGCATCAATATTACACTGTTGCCCTACGATGGTCATCGTCCGGGATTTAAAGAAGGTGATGAATATATTCACTTTGGTGTGATCGTGGATGACCTTCAGGAAATCTGGGACCGGGCTGTGAAGTGGGGTGCTGAGATCTCCAAAGGAGATGTCAAAGACCGGACAGAAGTTGAGTTGTCCGAAGGCCCCGGGCGTTCCTTCAAAGTGCTCGACCCTGATGGGAATGTCATCGATGTGACATCCGATCGTGATGAATGGCGTTGTGTAAAGTTTGATGATTAGAGGTCGTGTGTTCTCAGGTGACCCGGTACTCAGGTGGTAGATACCACATAGGAAGATAAATAGATGGCTAGCGATGTAATCGGAACGAAAGGGACTAACCCACCAGGTTACTCTTTGAGTATGAATCAAAGAGTACTCATCTTAGTAGTCGCCTTCTTAGGATGGATGTTTGCTGGTACGCAAATGAGCATTAATGGGATTGTGCACTTTCCAGCTGCCGCCGACTTGCTCGGGGAAGCAAGGGCTGACTCAGCGGCGCAATGGGCAGGGTTTTTTGTTTGTGCTTTTCTTTTTGGAGCTGCAGCCGGTGGTTATTTATTTGGTTGGGTAGGGGACCGATTTGGCCGTTCGAAAGCTATGGCTATCAGTATTGCCTGCTACAGTATCTTCTCGTTCCTATCTACTCTTTCACCGAATGTTTATATCTTCTGGATTATGCGTTTTATAACCTGTATGGGAATTGGCGGAATGTGGCCCAACGGAATGGCTCTCATTCAGGAAGCTTGGCCTAATACTGCAAAACCAATTTTGGCCGGAGTATTGGGTACTTCGGCCAATGTGGGAATTATGTTGTTTTCCTTATGGTGTATGTATAAGGACGTGAACACTGGCGATTGGCACTGGACACTTCAAGCAGGTTCCGCACCAATTTTGTTAGCTATCTTTACGTGGTTTTTTATACCCGAGTCGCCTTCCTGGCTCTCAGAGCAAGCAGGCGGGGCTACCGCGAATCAGAGCGATCCGAGCCCCGTGACATTTGGGGAAGTCTTTCGTGGCAAGAATGCCAAGTTGACAGCGATTGGAATCGTGCTAGCTTTTGTTCCATTGTTTGGTGGTTGGGGTGTAGCGAATTGGGCCAACTATTGGGCGGCTGACTATGACAAGCAAAATGAAACAGCCAAGATGGAAGTTGAAGAAGCTGAAGTAGTTGAACTAAAAACAAAAACGAATTTAAAGGCCGAGGCCAACTTTCATCGAGCTTGGCCGGGCAGTATTAGCAGCTTGTTGGGGGGCGGGCTAGCATTTTTTCTTGGCCGCCGATTGAGCTATGCAGGTCTATGTGTTCTGGCATTTGTTTGCACTCAATTTTTATATGCGTTGCCGGATCCGAGTCATGATGACTTTATGTTTTGGGTGCGAGGCCTGGGCTTTTTTAGCGGATTTTTCTTCGGTTGGCTGCCTCTTTGTTTACCGGAGATGTTTGATACCAGAATTCGATCGACGGGGAGTGGCGTTAGTTTCAACTTTGGGCGTATTATTGTTGGGGTCTTAATTGTTTTGACGGCCTTTNTCCTTAAAGANAAGTTCGAAGGGCGCTATGACACTGTAGGGCGTATTTGCGGGTGCATGTATTTGCTTGGAATACTAGCCGTGTATCTAATGCCGAGTACGGATAAGGAGGAGNCTNCCCCCTCCCTGGCGGAGTGACTCGATTTTTTATGGAATTCCCAAATACATGACAAATATCCATTCTTCCCGATAATTCTTGGTAAGAGTTGAGTTGTGGTGATTTGGAGGTGAATCGTGGTCGATCCTGGAATATTGTTGGCAANCTCTNTGGCCGTGTTCATGCTGTTACTGACTGCTCGCATTGGGTTGGGTTTGCGGGCTCATTTANGTCGACAGGAGTTTACTACGGTCCATTGTCTTCCTTTTTCACCGGCTACGATCTATCGAGAACTTGAGGATTTGTCGAAGTGGTGGCGATGGTATGGGCAAGCAGCGGAGTATTGTCAGGCAACCCAGCAACCGGGCATCGGTCAGGTGTTGTTCTTAAGCGGGACGAACTTNATGAACTCGCGGGAAATCGTTCAGGCGTGGCATGATCGCCGATTGTGTTTAATCAGTCAGTCTCTGGCCCATTCCGTTACGAGCATCGACCAATTNGATCTGTTTCCAGATGGAGCATTCTGTCGTCTTCAGTGGAATACACGATTAGGGTATTTNCGGACAGGAAAGGTTTCCAAGAGACAGAGAAAGAGTTTGTGCAAAGAACACCACCGAGTTATCTCTCAACTTGCAAATCATCTGAAAACGAACCAACATTAGGTGAATCTTTCTCAACAGTCGGAGCGTTCTCTTTACACAGAAGCCAAGGCAAACGATACTTCACTAAGAGTTGCAAAGAATGCTGCGAGTGTCTTACGCGGCCAAAGCATGGAATTGAGAAAGCGATTTAATAGTGATGATGAAAATGCGTACGTCTATCGGGATTGGTCTGCTGGTTTTGCTGACAGGTGTTTGCTCAGCTGAAGAGAAACTGCCGTTTGGAATGGTACTTGAAAAGCCGGAAGAAGGCCCTTCTGTAAAGACCGAACGCGGCTACATGGTGCCATATGAGACAGTGATTCCTGGTACTGACGTCAAGTATAAGATGATTCCAGTCCCTGGAGGCGTTGCGACGATTGGAAGCCCGGACATGGAAGCTGATCGTCAGGATCAGGAAGGTCCTCAGTTCCAAGTGGAAATACACCCTTTCTGGATTGGCCAATACGAAGTGACGTGGAANGAATACAAATCCTATATGTCAATGCATGANATTTTCAAAGGTTTTGAAACCCACAAATTGCGTCTTTTGTCTGAAGATACCAACCCACTCGTCATTTCAGCTCCGTCAAATCTTTACGACACCTCTTTCACTTATCGCAATGGTGAAGAGCCTGAGTTACCAGCTGTTTCGATGAGTCAGTATGCTGCGAAACAGTATACGAAGTGGTTATCACTAATGAGTGACCGCTTTTATCGATTACCGACGGAAGCAGAATGGGAGTACGCTTGCCGCGCGGGGACTAAGACGGCTTATCATTTCGGTGATGATCCGGCAGACTTGGATGACTATGGCTGGCATTACGGAAATTCAAACGAAACCACACATCCTGTTGGTCAAAAGAGTCCTAATCCATGGGGCCTTTATGACATGTACGGGAATGCCTGCGAGTGGGTTTTGGATGGGATGCTGGAAGATGGCTACGCCAAATTTAATGGTAAGCGAGTTTCCACGTCTGCTGCTTTGGTTAAGACCAAGGAATTGTTCCCACGTGTGGTTCGTGGGGGCTACTATGATTTGGATCCGCAGGATTGTCGTAGTGCTTCAAGGTTTCCGTCAAGTGATGATGAATGGCGCGGTGAAGATCCTAATATCCCTCTTAGCCCATGGTGGTTTACGAGTGGACCGGCCCTGGGAGTGGGGATGCGTTTAGTCCGCCCATTAGAGGACGGACTATCGATGAAAGAAAAGGAAGAATTCTGGAAAGCAGATGTTCAGATCATCGTTGATGACGTTGATTTTCGTATCGACGAAGAAGGGCGTGGAGCCCGTGGATTTGTCGATAAGCTACTTCCCAAAGCCATCAAAGAATTACGGGATAAAGAATAGGGTCTGGCAATTGCGGCATTTGATGATTTCAGTTCAGTGGAGCATATGATGAAACGGATGAAGCTAGCCGCCGCTGCGTTGAATCAAACTCCGATTGCCTGGGAACAAAACTGTCAGAATATCCTTTCAGCTATTGCGCAAGCTAAGGCCCAACAGGTGGACCTGCTTTGTCTCCCGGAGTTATGTATTTCAGGCTATGGATGCGAAGACGCCTTTATGTCTCAAGGTGTACTGGCAACTTCGCTTGAACTGCTTGTGGAAGATCTCATTCCACATACCCAATGTATCGCCGTTGCATTTGGCTTGCCGATGCGAATTGCTGGTCGGACTTATAATGCCGCTGCGATGGTGGTTGACGGTCAGTTAAAGGGATTTGTAGCCAAACAGAATTTAGCTGGGGATGGCCTGCATTATGAGCCTCGTTGGTTTACGGCCTGGCCGGCCAATGAACAAACCCTCGTTCAAGTTGCCGGAAACAAGCTCCCTTTCGGTGATGTGACGTTTCGGATTGGTGGAGTGCATGTTGGATTTGAAATTTGCGAAGACGCATGGGTAGAAGAAAGGCCAGCCACACGATTAGCATCGAGAAAGGTTGACGTCGTGCTCAATCCAAGTGCATCGCATTTTGCGTTTGGAAAACATCAGGTTCGGCGGCAGTTACTCGTGGCGGGTAGTCAAATTATTCAAGGTGCCTACGTGTACGCCAATCTCGTTGGGAATGAAGCAGGCCGAGCCATCTATGACGGCGATACGATGATCGGTGTAGATGGAGTCGTTGTTGCGTCCGGCCCTCGTTTCTCATATTTGGACGTGGTGTTAACTACCGCTGTTGTTGCTGTACCGGTAACCGAGTCTCTAACGGCTGTTCCCTCCGAGCTTGAGTTGTCTGAAACGGCTGAGCCTGTAACTGTCGGCGCAACAGAAGAGTGTGCCTGGGAAACGAGCACAGTGTTGAAAGAGGAAGAGTTTGCACGAGCTCTTTCATTGGCTTTGTTCGATTACATGCGCAAATCGTATTCCCGCGGTTTTGTTTTGTCGCTCAGTGGAGGCGCCGATTCGGCAACCGTGGCTGTGCTTGTCAAACTCATGATTGACTTTGCTGTGAAGGAGATCGGTCTGTCGGGATTAGCACACCGGTTACGGCATTGCTTTGAGGGTTCAGTTCCCGAAACTCCGAAAAAATTGGTTGGTGAATTATTGTGGTGTGTTTATCAGACCACCCGCAACAGTAGCGAGATTACTCGTGACGCTGCCGAAAGTATTGCTCATGCAATCGGTGCTCGATTTTATGAACTCAACGTTGATGGCGTGGTTGAAGAGTATAAGTCACTGGTGAGTGGTGTGCTGCAACGAAAATTGACATGGGATCGTGATGATCTGGCCTTGCAGAATATTCAGGCGCGTGGGCGTGCACCGAGTGTCTGGATGTTAGCAAATATCAAACGTGGATTGCTCTTGGCAACAAGTAATCGTTCTGAGGCAGCGGTGGGGTATACCACGATGGATGGAGATACCTGCGGCGGAATTTCCCCGATTGCCGGAATTGATAAAGCGTTCTTAAGAGAATGGCTTCATTGGTTGGAAATCACCGGCCCCGAGGGAGGTGAACCTATTTCTGAGTTAAGGAAGGTGAATGCTCAACAGCCGACCGCAGAACTCCGACCGCCGGAAGAAAATCAAACTGACGAATCTGATTTAATGCCGTACGAGATTCTGGATCTGATTGAGCGTTTGGCTATTCGAGATAAGATGATGCCATCCGAGGTCCTTCGTGTCTTACAACAACACGAATTGATAGCTTCCTACAAGGCCGATCGCCGGCAAGTCATTGACTGGATTAAGCGTTTCTTTCAACTTTGGTCTCGTAATCAATGGAAGCGAGAGCGATTCGCACCGTCCTTTCATGTGGATGATGAGAATCTGGACCCCAAGACCTGGTGTCGCTTCCCGATTCTCTCAGGCGGCTTTCGTCGGGAATTGGACGCTCTGGAGTAATTCTCAGATTAAGTATTTGTTGGAGCGAGCAATTGAAAGCAGATTCAGACTCGAAGACACCGTGGAAACGGTTTTCTGTAAGGTTGCACCGTAGAGGCTTTTAATCCTATCCAAATCGTGAACTGGCGACTGGACAATTTGTAGCTTTGATCTGGACTGGATTTGTTCGGCAATTTTAGCTGTTAAAGGTGCAGCGTTTAATGAAGGTTAACTGGTTGCCGACGTCGTTGTAGAGAACGTCATCCATAAAGGCTTTCATGAGCATCACACCGCGTCCGCTTGGTTTGTCTAGATTCTCAGGAAGGGTTGGGTCGGGAACCTCGTTAACGTCAAACCCCGGTCCCTCATCCTGAATGACCACGCGGACGATGTCTTCATTGAGGAAACATTCAACGGTCACTTTTTTCTCAGGGTCCATTTTGTTACCATGCTTTATCGCATTGGCTAGTCCCTCTTCTAACGCAAGTTGCATGTCCGGGAGATCCATTTCGCTCATCCCACGAGCCTGCCACAGTTCCTGGATTTCCTTTTGGACATCGGCGGAAACATGCAAGTCGCTTGCGAAAGTCTGGTTGTAAATTATCAATTCGGACATATTTGCGTTTACAGGCGCGAGAACTCAGTAGATAAGACGTGCCAGAGAACTCTGGAAATCTGTAAGAAGCGAAAAAGGACAATGATCATTCCAGTCCATTGCCCAGCGGGGAGGTTACCTTAAAATCCTTTTAAGGCTTTTTCAACAGATGCTGAGATTTCAAAGACTTTAGTGAGTTTGGTCACTTTAAAGATCTTCAATAGTTCAGGGCGTAAGCTACACATACCTAGTTGCCCACCGGCCGCATCCATCTTCTTCTTCATATTGATCAGCTTTCCCAGTGCAGCACTGGACAAGTGTTCAACAGCTTCGAAGTCCAGTAGGACTTTACGAAATCCATGGTCATCCACCAGGCGATACATCTGTTCACCGATAACCTGAATGGTTGCTTCATCAAGAATTCGATTGTCGATAAATTTAGCGATGGTAACGCCATCGATAGTTTGAATATTGAATCGGGTTACGTCCGAAGCCATATCACACACCTATTTCAGTGAGAGTTAAAACATAGTTGAGGGTTCCTACTACCCTTCTAATAATTACACTTTTGGGGCTATTTTTCAAGTCGTAGTTTGATTTGAGCCGGACTTATCTTGAAAACGGTAATTGTCAGTTTAGGTACTGAACCGATTATATCGGTTCTAAGGCATAGATTTAAGCATCAGGCGGAAGGCTCACCAGTCGCAGTACGTAGGGCAGTCTCCAAGCCATCGCCTATACCCCGCTTTGTATCCCGTTTTACCCTCAAGGGCCCCGCGACTTTTTTCTTGCTTTCCCAGTTCTTGCTTTCCCAGTTCTTGCTTTCCCAGTTCTTGCTTTCCCAGTTCTTGCTTTCCCAGTTCTTGCTT
>PAJC01000051.1 GCA_002705165.1 Planctomycetaceae bacterium
CCATAGGTTACCCAGGAACCCATACTAGGGCGACCTGAAATCGACGTGCCGGTATTCATAACCGTATGGGCGGGGTCGTGATTAATTTGATCGGTATGCAGGCTATTAATAATACATAACTCGTCCGCCACGGAACCGATATGTGGGAAGATCTCTGAGATCTGCTGACCAGACTCCCCGAATCGCTTAAAGGGTATTAACGGCATCTGGCAAACCAACTTCTGCCCCTGCAACTGAGCAATTGGCTGGTTCGCTGTATACGACTCCGGCATCGGCTTTCCGTGCATCTCCTCTAACTTTGGCTTGTAGTCAAACGACTCCAAATGAGACGGGCCGCCAGCCATGCAGAGGAAGATGACGCGTTTAGCTCTTCCGGCAAAATGAGGCGCATCCGTGATTCCGGCAGCGAGCCCCTCTGCCGAGTTCGCAGCAGTCTCTGACTGCAACAAGCCTGTCAACGCGGCGAGTCCTAATCCACCAGAGGTTCGACCCAGAAATGCCCGCCGCGTTATATCCATACCGCTACCGGTATTTGAGTTCAAAGGTATCATGACTTCCACCTCCTAATTCCTATAGATCGCTTCATTGACGTTAAGCAGTGCCCGGCCCAACATTGCCCAGGCAGACGCCTGACCAATATCGACCTCCGGGTCCAGTTTAAATTGTCCGACAGCTTGAAGTTCAACTGCTGCTTTGATGTCCATCGCGTATTGAGTTTTGAATTGCTCAAGCAATTCAATCATTTTCGTCATCTCGTTCTGGCTAGCACGACGCGACAATACTGTTTGAAAAAGCCAATGAATCCTTTCCATATCCGTCGTGCCACCTTCCTGAATCGCTCGTTGTCCCAACGCACGCCCCGCTTCAACAAAGGAGGGATCATTGAGCAAGGTCAAAGCAGCGGAAGGCGTATTTGAGACGGAACGCTGTGCCACGCACTCTTCACGCGTGGGGGCATCAAATGCCAGCATGGACGGGTGCACAAAAGTTCGTTGCCAATGTGTATAGAGGCCTCGACGATATTGCTGTTGGCCACTGTCTGGCTTCCAACTTCGGGTGGGGAAATTTAAATACTGCCAGTAACCAACCGGTTGATAGGGAAATACACTCTGACCCCCTACAGTTTTATCTAGTAATCCGGAGGTCGATAATGCTGTGTCGCGAATGAACTCTGCATCCAGCCGCCAACGAAGCTGACGCGCAAACAGAGTATTCTCCGGATCAACCTTGGCGGCCCGGGAAGATACTAATGAACTTTGTTGGTANGTGTGCGATAAAACTATATATTTNATAAGCGCTTTAACATCCCAGTCTGATTCAATAAAACGAATCGCCAGATAATCCAATAGTTCCGGATGGGTAGGAGGCTCGCCCTGAGCGCCAACATCATCNAGCCTTGGAGAAATACCGCGGCCAAACAGAAGTCTCCATATTCTATTTACGAAGACTCGACTTGTAAGTGGATTCTCATCCGCCACAACCCAGTTCGCTAAATCCAACCTCGTTAATCGATGTTCCCTATCAACCGTGTCCAGAGNTAGAGAAACCGGGACTTCCGGCTGCACCACGATTCCTGTTTTATTCAGCCAGTCTCCGCGTGGAAGGATACGGATCTCCCGNGGAGCGACGCTCTTGGTAATCATCGTACGAATAAACTGTTTTTCGATCGCGGCTTTCGCCTCTGTCAATTCATTAACCTTAGCCTGTTGCTGACCATCTATGGCGTCTTGAAGCGCTAGCTCAATTCGCTGTAGCTCTCGTCGCTGAGGTAACGTAGCGACTCTGATTTCGGGATCGCGATTACCNCCCCCGTATTGACCAACTTCTTTAATGTCTGCAAAGAACGCACCAAAGCTATAAAAATCTCTTGCTGTAAACGGATCATATTTGTGATCGTGACATTCAGCACATCCCAGGGTGATCCCTAGCCACACGCCTGAAGTCGTCCGGATACGATCAGCGGCGTATTTCACCAGGTACTCACCGGGTTGAGCTCCTCCTTCTTCTGTCGTCTTATTGAGTCGGTTATATCCCGTAGCAATCATTTGCCATTCGGTAGGTGCTGGTAAAAGATCGCCTGCGAGTTGTTCAATCGTAAACTGATCAAATGGCANATTGTCATTAAAGGATTNAATGACNTAGTCACGGTANGGNGAGATNTGAACTGTCACATCACTGTGATAACCACCTGAATCCGCATACCGGACCAAATCAAGCCAATACTGAGCCATGCGTTCGCCAAAGCTTTCAGATGCTAAGAANCTATCGATTAATGCTTCATAGGTCACGTCACCACTGACAAACTTCTGAACCTCATTTACTGATGGTGGCAATCCTCGAAGATCAAAACTGGCACGTCTCACCAATGTCATTTTGTCTGCCACTTTACTTTGAGTTAATCCTGAGGATGCATGTTGCAAATGGTCGATAATGAAACTGTCGATCTCATTCAAAATCTTAGCTCCTCGGATCCTTGGGGGCTGAGATCGCTGGAGTGGCCGGAACGCCCAATGTGACTCCCATATCGCACCTTCCTCAATCCATCGCTTTAANATTTCCCTCTGCTGATCGGTCAGCGGCTTTTGGAAATGTGGTGGAGGCATTATCAGGTCCTGATCTGATTCCTGAATCCGCGTGACTAACATACTGGCGACGACGTTTCCAGGCTGAATCACAAAACTGCCATCACGNTCCGCCTTGGCGAGCTCTTCAATATCTAACCGGAGCTCAGCTTGTCGCTGGCCACCGTCCGGTCCATGACAAGCAAAACAGTGATTGGCCAGAATAGGACGAACATCGCGGTTAAATGAAATGGGAGCCGCTGCCGCTGGGANGACTCCAACTGCAATGCACAACCACGAAAAAACTGAATAGCCTGGTTTCATTTATCAGTACCCTTAAGCGTGCTTAGGTAAGCAATTACATCTGCCAATTCCTGGACTGTCAGATTTTTAATAAGATCCTGTGGCATGATCGAAACTGTATCGGCTTGNCTGACATCGATCTCAGCAGGAGAAATCCCTTGTTTCTGCCCCGTCGAATCAACATAAAACTGTTTGCCATCTCTATCTTCTCCTACCTTCATTCCCGTAATCAACCGACCATCATCCAAAACCAGTTTCCACGACTGGAATCGGGGTGCAATATTGCGACTTGGCTCAATAATAGACTCCAAGATCTTATCTAAAGCGAGTGTATTTCCGATACGGCTTAAGTCCGGACCAACCTCATTTCCACGCCCCTGAATTCGATGACACTGGAAGCACCTGCCTGACTGGCTATTGAAAAAGACTCGCTCGCCACGTTGAGGATCTCCTAGTGGCAGAGACGAAACCCAACCTTCAATCGATCGTTTTTTCCATTTCTCCGGTATCTCAGGCGAAGCAACAAGTTTTTCATATAACTCCTGTCCATACTCCGTCTTCACGTTGTTTTTCAATTGCGTTAACTCGCCGGGCTTAGGTGTGAAACCGTTGAGGGAACGTAGCGCTTCTTCATTGACCGCAACCTTCTCACTTTCCAAGAGTTGCAAAAGCGTTGCAATATTCTCTTTCGAATTAGGTTGAAGTGCAGCGACGGCCAAAACGTGAACATCAGTAGGTAAACTCTCCGTTTCCGCAATCTTACGAATGACTACCTGACCTGTGGGGTCCGGATGCACCTGCAGCTTGGCAATGATCTCACGAATAATCTGACTCTCATTGCCCTCCATCAGTTNTGTTAGCGACTCAACGCTACCCAAATTGTGGGTTGGCGAAATATTACGAATCGCATATGCCTTCAAGTCAAGTGATGCCTCCGAACCTCCTAGAATACGTTGTGCAAAGAAATCGCTGCCGGCCTTATCTAAATCAACTGGCGAATTTCCTTCCAGTAAGTCAACCGTCGCCAAAGACGTTGCCACCAACTTTTCCGTGGTGGCAATCGAAAATAGCTGTTTGCTTAAAACGTCTTTCCATTGAATGAGCTGATTGTCACCGATCCACTTGAGGGCAANAAAACGAATTCGTTCATCCGGATGACGAATCAGTTGATCCAGCGAAGCTTCGAGTGCCTCAGGAGCATGTTGTTGCTGCTGNATCACTACTCCGAGTTGCATCGCAACTGATTGATGACTGTCAAAAGGCTTAGACAATTCAAACGTGGCGCCGGGATTAATCATGCTTTGTAACGCGGCATGACGCAAAAAAGGATCTTCGCTAGCCAATGCAAATTCCAATAANTCATATAGTTCTCCTCCAACGGTTGCCTTAGCTTTCCTCCATGCAGCGGCTTTAACAAGATCATCACCGTCACCCGACAAAACNGTCAAAANCTGACTGTCAGATAATCGCAATCGAGTGACAGCTACTTCGCGCACTCGTTGCTGCGGATCCTGAATAAGGAAATCGGTAAGCTCCTGGGAAACAGCACCTATCTGGTCTAAAGCCAGAATTGCGTCGACTCGAACTCGATCCTCTTTATACCCCCGTGCGATATCTTTCAGATACTGCACGTCATCAATCGAGCCCCGGGAAAGTTGTTGAGCCGCACGCCGACGAGAATTCTGATCCTGTCCTAACAAGCGTTCACGTGCGGATGGAGAGGTAGGAGGCAACTGCATAACAGGGTCCTTGGCACGCAGTCTCCACACTCGCCCAAAGCCATGTATGTTGTAGCTTTTATCCACCCAGTCCGTCATATACAGGCTACCGTCTGGTGCTGTCGTGATACTGACGGGACGAAAGTTACCATCTCCCTGAATCACGGTCGTCATCTCCGTCCGAAATGAAGCACCATGAGGAATCAACCGATGGAATTCGAGACGGTTATGGATCCAGGCCGCCGTCACAAAGACGCCACCCAGGTAGTCCTTAGGTAGGTGCGTCGACTCGTATGCCAAAACACCCGATGGGCCATCACCTATCCCGGATGCCATCGGTAGCATGCCCGGATTCTCACCATTCCATGAGGTATAAGGGTGCAGACCCTTTCGTCCATACTTAAATCGATATCCATAATCACCGCTGGCAACGACATGATTCAAACGGCACGGCGGGCGGGAATCTGCATCATTGTCGACCATAAACATCCGACCGAAGGCGTCGATCGTCGTCCGATAAGGATTCCAAAAACCGGTCGCATAACGGTTCAGTCGAGATCCGTCCGACTTCATTCGAAAAATACTTCCGCCTTCACCACCCCCGCTGATCACCGAACCATCGACACCCACCATGGAATAATCTTCTCCAAGGTTCTCACCCAAACCAAAAAACACATCTCCCTCTTCATTGAATGAAAATCCAGACAATCCGTTATGGGGGTAGTTACCTTTGGTAATCAGATGAACGACCGTTCGATTCTGGTCAGCCACTCCATCGTTGTCTGTATCCCGCAAAATCAAAATACTTCTTCGCGTCGCGAGATAAATATCGCCGTTAGGGTGAGCCGCAAGATTCATCGTCTGTGTCGTACCCTCAAAGAATACCGTCTTTTTGTCAGCTCGACCGTCTCCATCTGTATCCTGAAACCAGAGAACACGATCATGCTTCAAGCCATCATAATCATCCGGTGGAAAGTGTGTGTGACACTCCACTACCAGGACTTTGCCATCCTGAGTCACTGCAATACCAGTTGGCGTTGTTAGTTCAGGATGAGAAATATATTCCTCGAGGACTAAACGATCGTCCAGCAAAATCGGCGGTGGTGATCCGTCGGCCAGTTGCCCAAAAGACACCTTCGCTGACAGCAAACTAATCAAAAGTAGGAAATAGTAGCGCATGTTCAAGCTCCTGTCGTGCTGAGTCTCAATTTTAACGCATCCACGAGCCGGATGGCACTCAACGTTCCGAGAAGAAGGAGCGTTTTAGCGAAGATGGAATACGAGTTGGCAACGGCTTTTCTTCGGGCGGTAAGTAACCCGCAGCACGTTTCGCTTCCATGATTTGCTGCCCCTGCAGAAGTGTGCTGCGATCACGCATTGCCAAGTTATGAAACCGAACGCCGAGATAGATTTGCGGCTCACTATGATAAAAACCATAAGCTCGATGATTCCATAGTGGCGTGACCCCAAAGATCGGTAGACAGGGAAGTCCGGGGATCCGATGCTGTATCCTACCCTCGGCGCCGTAGTACACATTTCCTAACAGCACAAAGCCACCATCAGGAACATTCACCGTTGTGCCCACCAAAGTAATCTGCCCTGAGGGTAACACGACGACCTGGGCTTTCGCCTGTACGGCAAGCATACTAACTACGATTAAAGACACCAGAGCTGTGAAACGACTGCTGGTCATCTTACTTAGCGCCTTCTGCCTCTGGAGGCTTCGCCTCGAGACGACAAATCTGTGCCGTACCATTAGAACTTGCCAATGCAACCTGGATTCCATCCGGGTGCATTGCCAACTCACGTGCAACATCGCTTACTTTAAGACGATGGAAATCTTTCGCTTCTGAAGGATTAATGAAGACTAAATGAGCTCCGGCCGATCCTCCCACACCAACGACTAGATACCCATCTTCGTGCTGATACAACTGCCAGGCAATCGCCTGTAAGCCTTCGATCGACCAGTTCTTGCCAGCCTCTTTTGTTTGAGCATCAAAGGAGATCACCAATGGAGTCTGAACAGCACCCAGCGGATTTGTCCCTTTGTGAAGACCACAGGCGAATAATGTTTTGTTATCAGGACTAAGCGCCATGCCCCGGATACCACCATAACTAACCTGCTGACCGCCATTATATGTATGCAGCGCGGCACCATCATAGTTCATCGTCTCTTTGGACTCAGCAACATTCCAGCGTTTAATCTGACCAGTCAGATCGCCGCTAAACAACGTGCCATCATCCGGATGCCACAGAAGACTATAAACATCACGTTCATGGCCTACGAGTTCGGTGACAAGCTTGCCGGTTTCCATTTCCCATAATTTGACGATACGGTCATTCCCACCCGAAGCTAACCACTTTCCATTCGGGCTCAAAGCAATCGCCCGAATCCAGCCTTTATGAGCAACAATCTCACGAANCGGCTTAGGCTCTTCACGATCATCTTCGACATTCCAGAAAAACAGCCNGTCATCGTAGCCGCTACTAACAATCGTCTTACCATCTTTGGAAAACTCGAGACCACGCACCCATGAATTATGAGCTTTATAAACCTTCATCGAGTCATCAGCCAGCGTCCAACGCACGACTGCAAAGTCCTGCGACGCACCGAACAGATAGCGACCAGTTGGATCAAAACGACACGAAACCAAAGGCTTCGCATACTTTAGGGTCTTAGATAAATGAGAGGCTTTTGGATCCGTCTTGGCTACGGGAAACGTCATTAGATCAGCAACTCCTCGATAGGCGCGTAGGCCGGATCTGCCACTGGGATATCTTGTCCACCAATACTAAAGTGGCCAAGCGAATCAACGCCAACCGCCTGCAAATAAGTATGAAATAGATGTCCNTGATCAACTTCACGGTCCTTAATCTGAACACCATCTTCACCGGTCGCACCAATCACAGCGCCACGCTGAATGCCGGCGCCCCCCAGACAAATGGACCAGGAAGACCCCCAGTGGTCGCGACCATACCTCTGNTTGATTCTTGGAGTTCGACCAAATTCACTTAAAACTACAATCAACGTACTCTCCAGCATGCCCCGGTCGGCAATATCCTGAACAAACGTACCAAACGCCCGGTCGAATTCGCCCAACTGTTCGAAGTGAAAATTGAAATTTTCGTTGTGAGTGTCGTAGTTCGAGTGTGTCACCTGAACCATCGTCACGCCATTCTCCAATAGTCTACGTGCCAACAANGTATGTTGTCCTAACTGATGATCACCATATCGCTCATGATCTTTCTGAGGCTCTTTGGTGATATCAAAGACATCACGTTTTGCCATTAACTGCTGAGCCTGTTCATAGCTCTGTGTATAAGCATCCGTTTGAGCGGATCGACGACGAAGGGAAAAATCGTCATTCGCTAGCTTACGGAAGTTATTACGCAACATGTCTCGATTTTCATCGAGCGTACCCGGCCGAGCCGAGTTCGCAGGTGGCTTACCACTCGCAATTCGAATACTCGCAAATGCAGGACCTAGATAAGCGGAGTCATTACTACGACCCCCTGTACTACTTGAAACCTGGATATAACCTGGCAGTGCATTCTTGTCTGCGCCAAGCCCCTTAGCCATTACAGCACCGATCTGAGGAAATTCCTGNGCCGGAGTCTGTCGACGCCCGGTAAACATCATATATCGACCCTTACCATGGTCGTTCTCTTTAGTGTTAATACTTCGAACCAATGCCAGATGATGCATCTGNTTGGCCGTGATTGGAAGCAACTCTGAAATATGAACGCCGGGCACGGAAGTTGGAATCGCACGGAATGGCCCTCCCGTGTCCTGACCAGGCTTTGGATCCCAGCTTTCCAACTGACTCAACCCACCCGCCATATTGAACACGACGACACGCTTCTGTTGACTGGTTAATTCTTTTGCTATCGCTGGATTGGCAAAAATACCTAATCCACCAACGACGGACGAGGCCGAGCCTGCGGCACCAAGCATCCCACCAAGAAAACCTCGACGAGCCATACTATGCTCAGCGGATTTACATGAATAATTACATTTCATTTTCGTTCTCCCTTCAAAAATGACTGCGTTCTAGTGATTGAACCGGAACTCAGCAGATGCCAGCAATGCCCAAACCATATCCTGAATGGCCTGTTTCTTTTCGGCTTCTACACCGTTCAGAAACCCCTCAACACGCTCGACTTCAGCGGCACTGGGTTTACGTGAAAGCACACTAATATACAAATCCTCTGCTATTTGTGCAGAGTCTTCAAGTTTTTCTAATTGCCCTACCAGGTAACTGTTAGATCCCAACCAACCAGTAAGACGTGAGCCGTTGGTGATGTAGAGAGCCTGATCGATGGTGGAAAAAAAGTCTGTCTGCACCTGACCCGCTCCCGCTCCGTACAGTGTTACAAAGTCACTACGAATAGGAGCTATTTTCGCTTCCACACTATCAGTGATTTCACGCTCACGTTGAATCATCTTAGCTCTATTATTTTTATCGGCATCTGACAGTGGTTTTGCTTTCTCTAATTCCGCAATCGTCGAGTTGCGATAGACCTGGGTGACCCCCATTGACTCCATCATTGCATTTGCCAACTGTTCGGGTGATAAAGCTCTTAGATCACTGACCACAAACTGGCTAACTAATTGGCGTGAAAGTTTTTCGGTGGATTCATCATAATGGCTACTCAGGTTGGCAGCAGTCTTTGAGACCGCCGCCAATGATTGTTGGACCTGAGCATAATCAGCTTCAGCAACGGCAAGTTGATCCACCATGGCTTTAACGTTTTCAATGATCGTATCCGCCGTCTTCGTTCTAGCATTAACCTCCTGAGTCGCAGCCTGTAATGCTGTGTCCAACGCAGTAAGTTCCGTTTTTAATTTGGCTTCGCTATCTGATAACTCTTTCCGAGCGGCGATAACCTGAGGATCCTGAGCGATCGCCGATGTCGCCGTCGTCGTGGTTTCAATGACAGCCGCCAACAACTCAATAGATTCCGATTTTTTGTTGCGAACTGCTGTGACTTTTGTCTTTTGCGCCACAGCTGACTGCTTCGCCGCCACCGCAGTGGTCATTTCTGATTGAGCTTGAAGAACCTCTGTCTTAAACGTGGTAACGATTAGTCCCGAGGCCTTCACTTCAGCTGCGATGCTATCAACTTTTTGTTGCGCCACAATCATTTCCTGCTTTAGTTCAGCGTTCGCAAGAATCTTTCCAAACTCATACTCCTGAGTTTCATAAGCGGCGACCAACGTCTGCAATCTCTCAAACTCATTACGGAAAGTTTGTTCCTCGATCTCCAATGCATAAATTTCTTCCTTGGCTGGCTTCCAGGACAGATAGGCTTTATTCAGTGTCTCCTGAAGCGGTGTCAAAGCATCCTGCTCTTTCTTCCCTTGCTCTTCCGCCTTATTTTTGACATCTGTCTGCTTGGATATGGCAGCAACGGAAGCATCCAATTTCACTTTGAACTTGGATGCCGCATCTTTCGCCACCGCATCATCCGGCAAACTCTCAAGAACTTTTACGATACTTGCGTGCGCTGCTGTAAAGGAATCACGCAAAGGGATTTGCTTGTCTATGGCCGTTTGAGCCGCAAATGCTATTCCATCCTGAGCGAGGTACTTATCTAGCTGAGTTGCCGCTGCTGTATCTGCATCAACATATGCCTTCCGTACGGCAGCGTGTTTAACACGTAGCGCCTTAAGCTCTTCTAACTTAACTTCCCACTTATCCAAGGCAGCATAAGCCTGTTCATCTGTCTGAGCTTTGCGTTGTGTGACCTGAACAATACGTGCTTTTAGTTCAGCCGGTAAAGATCGCAGGGCTGTTCCCAGATCAAAACTGCGTTGGTAAGTCTTCGATAAAACAATATGTTTTAAGAACTGCTTGACATCAAAATTCAATTCGACAATGGCTTCTTCCAATACTTTCATCAAAGCTGGGTTTGAGGGGGGGTTCGCCGGATGGTCCAGATCTACCGGCATCACTAATGCCCGACCATTCATCATCCCCCAAAGACGATTGGCAATATTACGATTGAACGCGGCATTACTACCATTCGTTGCTAACTGCGCTAATTGTTGCCGGCGACTATAAACTGGCTGACTAACACGATCACCATTCGGGCGAACCTCATATTCTTCCAGTTTCTGCAAGTAAGGCTCGACGACTGGGTTATTGCCTGGTAGTTGAGGACCTGTCTCACCAGCCTCTTCCGTAAAGACGCTCTTAAAACTAACATTACCAACACTCTTCTCAGCAAAGTAATTAGTTTTGGCTGCATTGGCAAAAAGCTGGCTACGATTTAAAAACGCAAACAGACCGTAATAGTCAGCTTGATAATAGGTATCGATCAGCGGGTGATTGTGACACTGAGCGCATTGCATGTCCCGGCCCAGAAAAATTCTACCCACATCTCGAGTTAAACGGTTCGTCTCACCTTGACGATCCAAATAAAATTTAGACGGTGCTCTTAGTTCAGGGGCGGTGCCGCCAGCCGATAGGATTTCTCTGGCCAACACATTGTATGGTTTATCGTTNGCAAACGACTCGTACAGGTATTGTCGCCATGCCGGAGTCTTCACTGCGGAGTCTGCCGTACGTTCCATTAGCATGACATCAAAGGCAATGGCCAAATGGTGATTAAGCCGTGGATCATTAATTAACCGCTCAACCAATTTCTCACGTCGATCTTCGGCTGTGTCGTTTAAAAACGCTTTTGCTTCTTCCAGACGCGGGACCGTNCCTAACAGATCAAGATAAAGTCGACGCATGAATTCTGCATCTGTTGCCAGTAATGAAGTGCTGACTGGCTGCTGGGATGCAACCGCGGCGTCAATACGTTGGTGCAAACGCTGAGGAGCCGGCTGAGCTTGCAAGGAAGTACCTAGCAAAACTCCGAAAAGCAAAACGAGAATTATTCTAGATGGTTTCATGTCTGTCTCTGTTCAATCTCAACTCAAGCAATAAAGCTTTTGCGGATAGACATTCATCGTGTTTTTGATTGTTCGGCCAACCAAAGGTGGGATTCGAAGTTGGCTCAGAGTTGTGTACGCCTACGTTCCTTGGGGTGTCTTAACGACACCTTCATTCTAATTCAGGTGGTTCATACCGGTCAAACGCGATTCCGCTGTAAAAATCACGGCTTTCCCCGTCAAACACCCCTAAATTGACTACAAAATCGCCGTGTAGCTATACATGGAACGAGCGTTTGGATTACACAAGCCAATTTGATCAAATGGGCCGATTAGCTCCCTGATTTGCTGCTCAAACAATTCAGGAGCCTCCCATTGCGCAGACTGTGAAATTTCACAAGCAAGATGATAACCCGCTTCAATTAACTCTACCATTTGAACATCATCTGAAAGGAATATTCCAGGTAAACCAGCGTTCGCCGAAATCTTCATTCGGCAAGTTTCATAATTGTGAGCCGCGGTAAAATAAAGCATGCAGTAAGCCTCAAAGTGTCGCTTACTAGGCATCAAATGATAACAGCCCGCAATCAACTGATCGATCAATCTAAACTCGCGATAGACCGCCTCGGTATATTGATTCACTGCCAGTTGACTTACTTCATCCTGTGTGAATATTTCTGCAAGACGCTCTACACCACTAAGTGCATGTGCGATTCCTGTACTATGTAACGGATCAACAAAGCCAATCGTACCTGGCAATGCAACCCAGCCAGGGCCACAACCTCGTGAGGACAACCGCTGAAGCCTGGCTGACGAATGGAGCGACGGTGTACCTGAATCGAATTCACTATCTTGGAACATCGACTGGATAGCCGGATAGGTAGTTAACATGGTCGACCAATCCACGTGAGCAACGTCACGATTCAAATCTGACACCAATCCTAGGCTGGTCACTCCGTTATCAAACCGCAAACTCCATAGCCATTGCGAAGTAAAAATATGGTGTTGCGCTGAAGCATCCGATGAGAACGGAAAGTCGGAAATATCCATGCCGGCATTAATCAGCAGATCGTCGTAACATTGAATATTTCGAAAGTGGCCATAGACTGCTGACGTGTTTGTTACCAAATCAGGCCTGCTGGCCTTGTCCTCATTGCTCAAACGACACATTACCTCACCGGCACCTGACGCATCGATAATCCAGTCAAAAGCTTGATATTGCTCCGCCGTATTGAACTTGACTTGCCAGGTCCTTTCCATCTCATCATAACTGGCAAATACAATCTCACTGTTACTGATACTCGTCACACCCAGCCTAACGGCGTAGTCAAACAAAAAACGATCTACATCCTGCCGATACCAATGAGTATCCGCCATAGCCTGAGAACGACTAGCTGCGACCAGGAGTTCACCTTCATGCCCCATCGTCGTTTCGGGGAGATCGCCNGGCGCGTGAAAGAAATAGCTGAATCCACGTTTAGCTCCGACTCCGACTTCCGGTAAATTCTCACTCCACAAACCATAGCGAGTTAAGGGCATTAAGTCCTGTAAGTCATACTGTTTAATCAAAGTTTGAAGGATCAGGCTAGCTGTGGGAGTTGATGATTCTCCAATGGCAAATCTAGGATGGCTTGATTTATCAATCAGCGTAATATGATGACCNTGTTTACGTAGGATCGCTGCGACGATCGATCCGCTGAACCCACTGCCAATCACAAGAATTTTCAGGCCGTTAACGACAGGCATCACACCATACCTCTTGCTCAAACTGCTGAGTTTGATTCATTTTGGCAATTCGCTGCAAGCGTTGCCCCCGGCATGAATCACAACCGCCAAACAGTTCATGATCCCACAGGTCCATAAAAACTCGCCCTCGTCCCATTTGCAGACCTGCTTCAAGAACTCGCTCTAAGCTGGTGATCCTTGGCGGTTCAAAAAAACCATTTGCTTTCAATTGATCCATGGTGCCGTTGCCCGCTCGCACTGGTACCATCGAGCAACATTCAACACCACAGTCAAAAGCATATTCCATGGATCGAATAGCCCACTCTACACCTTCGGCCTCATTCAGCGATGGCGGCTTAACAAGGATAAATGTACGTACACGAACATTCCACTCTACCAATCTTTCAACCGCGTCCCGATATTGTCGTAGCGTCATCTGCTTGTTAAGCCACGGCAAAACCCGAGGGTGTATTGTCTCCAACCCCATGGCGACCTCCAGTTGACCGGCGAGCTTTGCCTGAAACTCAAAAACAGCATCTCCGCTAAGCGCCGGGTGATTTTCGATGACCACGGTCTCAAAATCNTCGACCAACTCACAGATTGNCGCCCAGTCTTCCCGGGGAACCGACCGCTTATCAAAGAAATTACTGCTGTTATACAGCTTGATCGAATTCACTCCGGCAGAACAAGTGTCCTTTGGATCCACTCCCAAGTCACTCAAAGCAAAGACAATCTGCTCTGGAATCGCTCCGATAGGTGTTGGNGCATCNAGCGTGTTCTTCCAAAGGTCACACATTGTGCAGTGAAACGCACATTCACTACCCGTCAAAAACACCGTAACAACCTGTTGTAGAACTCCATGAGAATCACACTCAGGCTCAATCATCCAGGCGTAAGGCCTATCCGAACGGACTTGATTCTTCGCGGGACGTTGAGCAACGATTTGCCCTGAGTTGAAAACAGGCAGATCCATNGACGGCTAGCTATCNAAAACTTCTGAAAAGACATCGCGGTATGCCTGATCAGTTTCCGGAAATGCCTCTTGGAAAATATCTTCCGACGCCGCGCCATGTTGAAATCGTCGCTTCTCAAAGATTGGCATGGTCACACCCGTCACCGCTTCGACACCACGTCGGACAATCTCCCCTTTGAGATCATACAGCTTTTCATGATCCCAATCAGTAAGTTCAATAAATGGAATACCTTCCGCCACATCGATCACTGAGGGTAAAGCAAATGGGCTGAAACCGCGAAAACCTAATGTCGCTGCCGGGGCATACGTTCGAACGTGTCCCCGACTCTGACCTCCAGAGTAGGTTAGGGAGTGTTTAATAGACTCGACGCCCCAGCCTTCCTGATAAAGCATCAAATTATTAAGCACGCTGACAATCGTCAGTTCTGGATTATCTTCAATCGGATAGTCTTTCAGGTTTTCATCACCACCATCACCATCGACCAAATAAACCCAGTCCGGATACAGTTCACGAATCCTCTTGAGTAATGCGTAAGCCATCGTGGCTGACTGCACGTCCAGTGGTTTATAGTCCTCTACCACCTTAATTGTCTCCCGAAAGTCGACGTCATCTTTATCAACATCCACGATTTCCAGATACATGCTCATGTCCGTTTCATCTACGAACTTTCTAGCCTGGCTCGCATCCGCTGAAGTTCCTGCCACATTAAGCGTAAAAGCCTTGAGCCGCGTCGGTGTCTGCCCACGCTGTAAAAGTAAGTAACGAAGAACCACCAAGATTGCACCGCTGTCAATGCCACCAGAGAAGAGAACTCCCAGAGGAGTAGACTCATCAAGCGTATCAAGCCACTTGTTCATCTCTTCAGCTAACTTACTAATGTAACGTTCACCGATTTCGCTCAAATCAGAGCTTAGTACATTTCGTTCAGGTGTAAAAAACCGGGTATTGACTGGGTTAGGATCCGGGCATCCTATCAGCGCAATTTCAACAACATAATGAGCTGGCACCATGCGTGTATAGGAAGGATGGAATTGATCTTCCAAGCCTTCGTCTGCCAATGCTTGACGCAACTGTTCCATGCGTTCCGCAACGATCAGACATGGTCCTTCAGCACGTTTGGCGAGAAAGTATCGCATCGGACGACCAATCGATCGTGCCATACGGACAATGTTGCCACGCTTCTGAATAATCGCAAACTGCCCGTCGATTTCACCAACCCGCTGGGCATCTCCTGACCCGACACGCTCGGCTGCATCCTCATAGGACATATTCAAAAGCACATTCTCACCGGGATCCATCAGATCCACGACTCGCTCGACATAACGATGTTGATGCACAGTGGCACTCCTTCGGGATGATTCTCACTATTTCTTCATGCTCAGTATTTTAACGCATCTATAAGATCTTGTGGTTTCTTAGGATTCTTTCTGAAATTCAGACCGCCCTATCACAACACTTTGCAACTTAGTTAGTGAAGGGATACCCGCATTGCCAAAGTATAAACTCGCTATAAATCAGGAGGATTTCCGATGCCCATTGCCCCACAATTAACGCATCGCTTCGCAGGACGCGCTTACAAAATAGCCGAACAAATTCGTACCGGAACTCAGGTAACCGCTGAAAATCTCGCTGAGACATTCAATGTCAGCAAACGGACGATCTACAGGGATCTTGACTTATTACGTAAGTCAGGGATTTCGGTTCAGTACGACAATCTGACGGATAGTTACTGCATCATGGAAGAAAAAAGCAGGTCCGAAAAAGGGACCTTCCAAATCAACCGCCGGTGCACACTTCAACACTTGCGAGATCTGGTCCTCGCAACTCGTTGCTCTCCCTGGATGAACATCGAAGGAGTTCATCCAGGGCTTGAAACTATCATTGAAATGTTTCTCGATAAACTGGACCTGACCCAACGGCAGGCCATACGAAAACTTTATCAAGCCTGCGAATATGAAACGCACTCGCCTCGCAATTCAACGCTTGAACGCGACTTACTGCGGGCTCTTGCTGATAGTGTCATGAACGGAAAAACACTGGAGATCCTGATTGTCGATAATTTAATCAGCAGCAATTCAGATATCGACATCGACAACTGGGAGGACTATGCACTTTGGTTACGATTCGATGTACATAATATCTATGTTCACGAAGCGACGTGGTACTTTTCCGGTTACTGCCACGAACATCAGGAGCACCGTAGCTATGCTCTTAATAATGTCATGAATGCAGCGTTGGCATCGAAACAACCAACCATATCAGCTTTGGATTGACTTGCCAAAATAACTTTCCGTGCCACGGGCACGCCATCGCTCAGACAACATTCTCCTAGTGTTGCTGAATACCTTAGTGCAAACTCGCTGCGGTGGCGTGTCCCGGTGCTGAATTCGTGGATATTAGAACTTACCGTCGGTCACCTGAAATTTGGTGGGCTTACCTAGCGATTGGCCGCCTTGTTGCAACCACTCAACCGACCAGCGAATCATCGTCTCGAGGGTGAGATGTGGAGCACCAATCTGAGGATAATTATGCGCTGCATGACTCAGCAAAGCAGTAGGAAGCTCACCACCGTCAAAGAGAGCTTCCTTACCAGTCAGTTGCCCCACATGTTCTGCCATTTTCCGAACCGAGATAATGTCTGGTCCTGTCATGTTGATAGCGCGAGCTGGGATCTCAGCTAACTCCAAACATCGCAAGGCCATGGCATTGGCGTCACCGAGCCATACTGCATTTAGATACCCCATTTCGAGTGACACCCTTTCTCCAGCCAGCACTTTCGCGGCAATATCGATGAGGACTCCGTATCGCAACTCGGTTGCATAATTCAAGCGAAGAATCGCGACAGGTATCCCAAGAGCTTGCGCATAGTATTCATACATTCGTTCACGCCCCAACGCCGCCATCGCATACTCGCCATCCGGTTTTAATTCAGCCTCTTCCGAACTTCCACCTGACTTCACATCCACCATGCCGTATACGTTGCCCGTGGAAAATGCCACGATTTGACTTGATGAGTATTTCCTACAAATCACTGCCGGTATTTCGCAGTTCGTCGCCCAAGTCAGCCCCAGATTATCAGCAACGCCAAATTTGAATCCTGAAAGATTGAGGACATGTGAGGCCTCGGGAAGATCGTTAACTGAACTCGGCTCAAGCAAATCAGAAGCATGTGTTCTAACTCCCCAGGCTTCAAGCTTGGCTCGAGTCTCTGGGTTGGAAAACCTGGAAACTGCGGTCAATTGCAAGCCGGAACCGGACTCCTGAATAGCCCGCTGAGCCATCCTTGCCATAGTGGGTCCCATCTTTCCGCCAACACCCAACATAACCAGATGCCCCGTTAACCGGCCAAACATTTCAATAACTTCATCCGTCGGAATACTAAGAATCTGTTCTAACGCTTCCGTTGACTGTGGAACGTCCTGATGATTAAGCGCCTGAAGTTCTTGATTCGACATCCTAAGGCACCTTTTACCTCCGACTCAACCAAAACGCCGGGGAGAAGAGAATGAGGATGGAAAAAATCTCCAGTCGGCCCAGCATCATCAGCCAGGTAAAGATAAGTTTCGAAAATGGTGAATAGGCACCGTAGTTCGAAGTTGCTCCGACAATCCCCAATCCTGGACCAATATTGTTTAACGTGGCAATCACCGCACTTGCATTGTCCACAATCTTGTTCGACAGATCGTCCTGATGCCAGGTCGTATCCGGTTCAACTGCCATCAAAAGAAGCCAGGTCGTCATGAATAAAATCGCAACAAACCCGAAATACGTCAGGATGCCGCGTCGCATTTCCTTGTCATCGAATGTTTCGCCTCCAAGTTTTAATGGCATCACCACATTGGGGTGATACAAGTGCTCCGCTTCCTGACGCAAGATCTTCACAAACAGAATGTGTCGAATAACCTTCATTCCGCCGCCCGTACTTCCAGCACAACCACCAATAAACATTAAGCCAAGTAACAACGCTCGCCCAAATTGATTCCACTCATTGAAATCGTGTGTGCCAAAACCTGTCGTGGTAATAATCGCAACGACCTGAAACAGGCCATACCGCAGCGATCTCGAGAGCTTTTCAAATATCGTTGTATCAGCTGTGTCATTTGGAACATCCCAATCACCATATGACAATCCGTACAGCATGACCAAAAAGGTGACCATGCCGATAATTCCTAAATAGACTCGTAGCTCTGTATCTTTCAATACCTGCCTGATCTGAGTCTTCCAACGCACGAAGCGTGATTCATTACCGGCCTTAAGGATGACCAATAAATAAAGCAATGCGAAATTAGTGCCTGCCAAAACCATAAAGAAGGTGATCACGTAATCAACATAGGCACTGTTGAACGCTCCCACACTTGTGTCATAGGTACTGAACCCACCGGTCGCCATGGTGCCGAAAGCATGGCAAAGTGCATCAAAAAGGTTCATTTCAAAAAGCAACAGAATGGTCAATGTGGTGTTTAAAGCAATGTAGAGACTGCCAAAACGCCAGGCTGCATGTTGCATTCGTGGGGTATTCCCTTCTTTTGTCGGCCCCGGCATCTCGGCCCGCATTAAAGCCTTTCCGGCTGAACTTCCACCAAGCAATACAACAAACAACACAATGATTCCCAATCCACCTAGAAAGTGCGTTGTGCTGCGCCAAAACAGAATGCAGTGCGGCACAAATCCATGATCCTCCAATTTGCTAATCACAGTAGCGCCGGTTGTACTAAAGCCAGACTGGGATTCAAAGATTGCATCCCCAAACCCCATNCGGATCCAGGTAACTCGAACCCGAGTTNTCGCCTCAGTTTCNTTGCCATCAAGNGTCAGCTTTGCCTTAATTCCATCTGTCTGCTGAAGCACTGTCAGTGCTTNTTGNACCTCTGCTAACAGAAGTTGAGTCACTTCAGATATTTTCTCTATGGTGATGCCTACCGATGGTTTTTGAGGAGCATTAATCACCGCATCCAAGACCCGATACTGCTGATCACTAAGTNTTAGTTGATAGGGTTCCCAATTTTGTCGCCAGTGATAATTGTGTTCATAAACTTCCGCATACTGTCGACTTTCAAGACGAATTGTTGGCGCATACTTCACGCCCGCGATCATATAAGGAAGACCTCCTAGCAGAGTAGCAATAACCCAGCTCAGACCAACTGTTGCCATCGCTTCCTTACGATACAATCCCTCACTCTTCTCTCCTTTTGCCCAATATCGTAGAAGAATACCAACCACTAGGCTTAGGGCAACACTGCATAGCAAGCCCCGAACACCGTCAGATTCAAACGACAATGANGAATAATCTTCCTCAAGACTGCGGTGCCCAAACCAAGGAATGGCAAACAGACAGCAAACCGACATGGCCGCTGCTACAAAGAAGCAGACAATACTGAGGAAGTAACTAACAACGCGATAATTCATAGCAGTCTACCGACTCGTCCCACTGAATTTCTCGACTACATCACTCACCGCATCTTCGTGGATCAAAGCGACAACGTAATCACCTGCTTGGAAATGATCATCCCCGCGGGGTACCCGAGCCTCGCCCTGGCTGGAAACAGCGGCAATCAAGCACTTACCTAAAGGCAATGCCAAATTTACCAATACATGTTCTTCCGCAGCCGAGCCGGATTGAACTTCAATTTCATACACTCCNATATCGGTTCCTGGCAACGGATTTGAAGAAATCACAGCACCGGTCGTTAAAAATGTCTGGACCTGCTCAACCATTACGGTCCGCGGACTCACAGCACGATTGATCCCCAAACGACTGATCACCTGCGCGTAATCCGGTCTCGAAACGACACAAACGATCGTCTTATCCTCTCGTTCCACCCCCGGCATGCTGTTAACAATGTCGTCCACTTCAACACTGGTCATGATATTGCTTTCGTCGTCACCCATACAAGCNACGAAGAAGTCGGTCTTCTCAACATGTTCTTCAAGCAAAGTTTGACGATAGGTAGCATCNGCNTGGAGCACTGTCACGTCCGGCAACTGAGTCGCCAGTAATTCACTGCGTTCCTGATCTCGCTCAATCAAAATCGCATCGTATGGTCCGGATTCCAGAATCGTCGCCAAATAAACCGCGACATTTCCACCACCAGCGATCACCACTTCTTTCTTTTTTTGATTCTTCAGTGCTTTATCAAGAAGAGCATCTACATCTTCATCATCACCAATCAGAAGGATCTGATCGTCCGCCNGCAGGACATCTTCCGCGTTGGCTAGACGTGTTNTCGTTTCCTGGGACTCTTCATCGAAACGCGTGATAGATCCAATGCGAACCGATCCTGGAAGCTTTAATTCTTTCAGGGGGGTGGCAAGAATCTTCGCGTTTTTACTCAGTTGCACGCTCTGAACTTTAATCGAACCTCGAGCGACGTATTCGACAACAACAGAACCAGGNGTTCGAATCTCCTGTGCCAACTCAATCGCTGTNAGCTCTTCGAGACTAATTAATCGGTCAATTCCAAATTCGGTCTCATAGTCAAACGTACTCTTATCAAACATCACGGGTGAATGAATTCGAGCAACCGCTCGNCCACATCCCATGCGTTTGGCCATACTGGCGGCAAGGACGTTTTTTGATTCATCGCCGGTCACNGCCAGGCACAAATCCATGGCAAGAGTNTGTGCCTGAAACAGCAAGGTGGAATCTATGGCTGAGCCGACNAATGCCTGCACATCAAAGTGATCATTTAATCGCTGAATCACTTCAGGATTGGTGTCAATGACTGTTACATCATGGTCAGGGCAAAGAGTCTCAGCAATCCAACTGCCTACCGTGCCGCCGCCAAGAATAATGATTCGCATATGAGGTGTGCGATAAACCTCCAATTAGTATTCGATGAGACTGCTTTTATTTTAATAAGCTCAAAGCAAATATGCCAAGTAACTCAATAACCGGCAATCGCTAGTCTCGCAAAGAATTCCTTGTTGTAGCTAATTAAAGAGGCTAACAATTAATGCCACAACAAACACGCCAGCGGTCAAAACCAGTAACCACCTGCCAATTTTAATTGCCTCAGCGATTATGANTCGCCAATCTTCATGACGAGTAGCGCCGTAGACCAGACTCGTGCAAATAACCAAAGGAACCAGGNACAAAATTTGNTCCCAGCCGGACATAGCTTCTGGCCCCGCGCCAAACAGTGTTAATTGAGAGAGGAAACTGATCACCAAACTTCTTCTCCCTCTGTATCATCTGTCTCATCTGTCTCATCTGTATCATCCATAATGAATTCAGCGNNGTAGACCATCGGCCCGCAAGCAGCATCAAAGATGGCAAACATATTCAATAAGCCCGCTACAAATGTATAAAGCGTACCCATCTGGAAATATGCNTGATAATCGGCATGCCANTNGATACGCTCGCTACNAGTCGGTGGCGAAAATTTTCCCCCAAANAAAGGCCGANGGGNTTCGCCTGCTGCTTCCTGACCTCGAACAACACGGTTTTGTATCACTGCCGGAATCGCTGCGGACCCNACAAANCTCTGACCTAAAAACTGCCAGCGAATATCTGGCTGTCTAAATGAACAATAGACAACTTTACCTCCACTCATTTGCAAGCCCGTAATGAACAGCAGAGAGACGGAGATAAAAATCGCAATGCCCTTCGAAGTGCGACCCTGATATAGGTGNCCCATGCCGGGCACCAGCCACGCAAGCAATNCCGCAGCACCTCGATTTTTCAAGTCGAGNTCGAATTCATATTCGTCTTCAATTGCCATTTATTCTGTACCTTCATGCCTCGAGCGACCTGTTGCGACATCCATCCCAGGATTAAGAACTTTGCTGCGGGNGACTTTATTGTAATCCACCATATTAATCTGCGGTACTGGACAATTATTGTCCTAACAACAATTGAGCTGCGACTGCCATCGCGGCNGTTTCAATCCGCAGAATCCTCGATCCCAACTCNACTGGTTTCCAACCGNCNGTAATCGCCTTGGACACTTCCCCCATACTGAATCCACCTTCTGGGCCAATCGCAATTCCTGCCGTTCCAGACTNTATATTTAGTGCAGCAACCGTCCGCGACTGAATCTCGGTAGCGACGTCAGCCGAAAGNGGATGAGCAATCCAGGCATGATGAAATTGCTGTNCGAGAAATGCNGAAAGCGTACATGGTTCACTAATCTTCATCAGGTGATTTCTTCCACACTGCTTGGAGGCTTCCACNACCTGGCGACGCAACCTTCCAATCGCCTTTTCAACGGGCTGTGCGACTCCGTTTTCAGTCATCAATGGAACCACTTGATAAACACCTAGCTCCACAAGCTTTCCTATGACCCATTTCTGCCGGTCCCCCTTGGGTAACGCAATACCCAATGTCAATTGTACCGCCGGCTCCCGAGATACCTTCTCGGAACCCAGAACCTCTAGCGTCACATCATTGCGCCGCACATCCACAATCCGTGCTTCCCATTCAACCCCGGAACCATCAAATAACTCAATGACAGCACCAGCTTTAGCCCGCATCACTTTAATTAGATGCTGGGCTTCCGGGCCGTCCAGAATGATTTCAGCAGCGTCGACCAAGGGCGACTGTTCCAGATAATACCGTTGTCCCATCTTATTCCGTTTGCCTTAGTAATCGATTGTCATACCGACCGTTAGATAGTCCGCTTCAAACGATCCCAATTGCAGGTTCTCATAACCAATGGAGAGCCGAGCTCTTTTCAAGTATCGCGAATAGCTAGTCTTAAATCGAGTTAGGTTCGCTTCGCCAATTACTCCCAGATCTAAATCAAACTCAATCACACTAGGTTTGTCTAAATAAATTGAACCGCCATAGGTAAAATTAAATCCTTTGCCAGAACTGTTGGAATCTGCCTGCCAGTTATATCCAATACCCGTCCTAAATTCGGAATTTGCCGACTGAGCAAACCTCCATGTCAGATTGATATCACCAAGCCAGGTTTGGTCATGATCTCCCTGCGCGTCCTGTTCGCGTAAGTAATCAAAGGAAGCATCAAGACCAAAACGGGAGCGTGTATCAAACTGCAATCTGGTAGTTACCTTTTGCTGTGGCCCAAAGTCAGCTCCATACTCTGTCCCCAGGCTTAGCCGAGTCTCTTTTAATTCGGGGGTCCAGAGTGGTTCGATCAGAAGATTTCCCGAGTGTTGATCGGCAAAGGGATAGCTCGTGAAGTAAACTTCCTGATCGTGATCATCGAGAAGGTATCGAGGGCCAGAGAAGGGAAGTAGTAAAATGTGTCCCAGTGGATTACCCCAACCCGAAAGATCGACCGAATCATCACTGTCCTCGTCATCTTGCCACTCATCTTCCTCTTCCGGGTGACGACGCTCATGAGTACGGGGAAGACGATGTGGCCGCGGAGCACCTTCCACAGATTGCCTTAAACTACCAATGGAGTTCTGAGCGCATAAAGTCTCGCCCATTCCAATCAATAAGACTAGTGCCAACAATACTATGCGCCGCATCAGAACAATCATCTCCTCTCGCTCCGAATATTAAGCGCTGAAGAAACTTTGAATCAACCCAAATAGTGCGAGCAGAGATCCTCAATGGCAGCGAATTCCAGACGGTATCAAGGGGGCTAAAAGGTGAGACTCACAAGAAAGCATCCTCTGGTTCGCAGTATCCCAAGGTCCCAAAAACAGGAAGAAGCCGACTCAAGACACTATTACGAGACTGTGCGATCTATTAATCCAACTGCAAACCTATCTTTTTGGATTTGCAATCAAGCTGAAAACTCACTCCATCCAAGTTAGTGGATCCGATTCCTGACGGCTGGCCCAAACAGAAACATCCGGGAATTCTGCCGTAAGTTGGGTGGCTAATGTTTCCAATGCGAAGCGTTCACTGGCATAATGCCCAGGCAAAATCATCGCCATACCAATTGCCTCAGCTTCCAAACAGGTATGAAATCTGGCTTCCCCTGTTAGCAGCACCTGACAGCCTGCTCGCGAAGCTGAATGAATGAACTCTCCGGCACTTCCACAGCCGATTCCTACGCGACTAACCTGCATCTCAGGATCACCCACGATATGCAGTCCTGCAATCTGCAAGAATCCGGCGACCGTGGAAGCCAATGCACCTAATTGCACCGGCGGGCAATCGCCTCGACGGCCTTTACCTAGACCCCCTAAAGACGCACCATCATCCAGCTCAAATGGCCTCAGGGGTTTCACCTCAGAGAGCCCCAAGCCATCAGCCAATTGCTGATTGATACCGCTGCGGGCTGAATCAAACGCCGTGTGAGGACTATAAATTGCGATGCCATTCGAAGCCAACTTCCATAACACACTGCCCGTCGGCGAATCGGTGCTGATACGTTTGACACCTTTGAAAGGAATGGGGTGATGTGTCACAACCATATTTACATTTTGAGCAATGGCTTCCTCGGCAACCGCACTCGTCACTGTTAAGCAGGTCATTACTTTGGAAACAGATGTCTGGCGATCTCCCATCAAGAGGCCCACATTATCCCAGTCTTCAGCCAAAGCCGCTGGCGCAAACGATTCCAAATAACGGCATACATCAGCAACATTTGTCATGCGAAGCTCTTTTTGAGAAAGCAATTGCGATTGGTTACTCGTCTTTTTCTTCAGATTCAGCCGGAACGGGTTCAATCGTTCCAAACAGATGCCCACCAACTTCGCCATGGCTCCAAGTTCCGGCATACTTGTTCTTGTAGATCACCACTCGAGAACTAAATGTTCCCAACCCAGGAATATTCGCGTTGGTGAGTGTGATAACTGGAGTGGTGTCAGCCCACTGTACTTGTAAAGACATCGGAACAGTGATGTCTTTTCCTCCATATTGTACTCGAGCCGTAAACAACCAGTATTCTCCTTCGGACAACTTCTTAACCGACTTGATCGTATAAGTCTCTTTAGGTAAATCACCTTTTTGCTCGCGGCCGAGCACCGTAAAGTTTCCTTTGAACTGGACGTTGCTTAGCTTCTTTTCAAACAGGTCATACAGCTTCTGCTTTTCGGGCGAAACGTTCGGGGCAGCAGATTTATCCTGCGCAACCGATTCTGAAACCATAAACAAGCTAAATACAATCGCCCAACAACATGCAGAAAGATTACCAATTCGACTCATCGCAACACCTTTGAATCCTCAATGATTAATGATCTTGATTTGATTTAATAGATTGTTCTAGTGACCCGCTTCGAGCTCGACGTCTACCGAACTCCTTCCGTCATTGTCACTGCTAATATAGATAGTCGCAAGCAACTTAGGATTAGATTCTTTTGAGCTGTTCGATGGTCTCCGCGATCTCCAGTTGTGGATTCCTCGAAAACTCACGATCCACGGTAAAATAACCCGAGTACTGCTGCTGTTCGAGCAGACCAAAGATTTCATCAAAATCGACGACGCCACTACCGAACGCAACTTCTTCACCGCGCCCAGATGCTATGTCACGCATTCCATCTTTGATATGCATATGACCAATAAATGGCGCCAGGGCCTGTGCTGCTTCTGAAGAGGAAAATCCATTCATGATTAAACTCGCCGGATCAAAATCGACTGCACCACATCCTGGTGGCAACTGCTCCAACAGTTGAGCCATCGTCCGACCATCCTCAGTTCCTGTTCTTCCTGCTAGCGACACACCGACACGCTGCCCATGTTCGCCAATATTAGTAAGGATATCCCGCAGCATTTCGAAATCCGGATGACTACTATCCTCTGGAACTCGCCCAAGACGGTTCACAACGACTTTAGCGCCAAGCCTGTAAGCCAAATCCATGGTACGTTTAGTCGCTTCGACGCGTCGGTCCAAATCTGCATAAACGTTGTAACCACGCCGAGTTTGAAACGTCAAAGCACTTACTGCCAGCCCCTGATCTTGTAGCAATTTGCTGATATGACGGATCGCAGTATCACTCAGATCGCGCATGTCCAATTCGGAGCGGGCATCAATTTCCACTGCTTCCGCTCCTATTGAAGCGGCAGTCATTAAAGCCTTCTTGAACGGCTGCTTAAAGCAGGCCAGTCGTACAGCAGTTCGAATCCGAAGCAATGTATTTCCTCTACAAACTATCTAAGCNTAAAAATCTTGATGGTCATCGTATCATCATCCAACTACACCCACTAACACAACCCTACTTCTCTATTATGCTCATTGAGCAAACAATCGTCTGNCAATACAATGAGACATTCACCAACATCCNTATCCGTTGTCGCTCACCAGCAATGACGGAGTGTTCTAATTCGTAGTCGTGGTATTTCATGCCTCAAAAGTTTCTCACTACATTGCCTGTCTTCAATGAAGTCAAATACGTTAATGAGGTTCTGGATCTTGTGAAAAAATATAGTCCGGAAGTGCTTGTGGTTGATGATGGATCAACCGACGGGACGGCNGAACTTCTCGCACAACGCAATGACGTAATCGTTATACAGCACCAGCAGAACTCCGGGTACGGCGCTGCCCTTAACACCGCATTTCACTATGCGATTGAACATGACTACGATACCGTCGTCACCATTGACTGTGATGGGCAACATGAGCCGCAACGTATTCCGGAATTTGTAGAAGCTTGTACTGACGGTGTCGACATTGTTTCCGGCAGTCGCTACCTGAAGCAATTCGACGAAGACACNGCTCCACCGGAACAACGACGAAAAATCAATCAAACTGTTTCTGCCGAAATCAGTCGCCGACTGGGNATCACTCTGACAGATGCCTTCTGTGGTTTCAAAGCTTACAGCACATGCGGCTTAAAGAAACTGAATCTAACTGAAAACGGTTATGCGATGCCTCTGGAACTCTGGGTTCAGGCAGCTCAGCATGAATTAAAGATTNTTGAATGGCCAGTTCCACTCATCTATTTGGATGAAGAACGATCGTTCGGTGGAGTACTTGATGACGCCACAACCCGCCTCGAATACTACCATCTAGTGTTAGATCGAAGCATTGCCAAAACCAAGCAATTTGCCTAATCAGGTTGGACGNCGTGGANTGATATGAGTGAGCCTCGAATCCAATACCGCAAGCTTCGTGCTCCTCAGCAGCACGACTCCGTTTTAATGGACCCNCCCCTATCAGATTCTCAGCGGCTGCTGGAAAATAATCTTTCACTCATTCAACAGTCCGATAACCTACAAATATTCGGAATGACACTAGCAGAATTACGAGTGACCGGCCGTAAAGCTCTACAGACTGCNGCCTTNAAATACACCGGCGGTTATACAAACTGCAACAACAAGATCAATGGCGAGCGAATTTTCTTATCCGGGCATCAACCAAAACTGTTTCATCCCGGGGTTTGGTTCAANAACATATTGCTGGCTGAACTGGCGAAAAAACATTCCGCCACTGCGATTAATCTAATCATCGATAATGACCTGTGCGGACAACACTCGATCAAAGTTCCACAAGGAACGATTGAAACGCCAATCGTCTGTCCTGTTTTTTTTGACCGTAATGGCGATAATGTGCCGTTTGAAGAAGTCGTTATTCAGGATCAGAGTCTTTTCGAGTCTTTTGGTCAGCGCGTAGCCAATTCAGTTATTCCGGAGGCTGGAGATAACATCCGTCAGTTTTGGGAGTTGGTCAGTCGATCCCAGTCCAATAATCCCGGGTTAAAATTTTCACAGGCGCGTCATCAATGGGAACGTGAATATGGGATTGAAAACCTTGAGTTGCCACTGAGTACCGTCTGCTCATCGCGTGAGTTCTACAGATTCTGCTGTCATCTTTTACAAAACGCTGAAAATCTCCAAACCATTTACAACGCCTCACTAATCGAATATCGCAAGGTGCATAAGATCCGTAGTACTTCACACCCGGTACCAGCCTTGGAATGTATCGACAGTGCGGTGGAAGTCCCGCTTTGGATTTGGAGTAAACGATCTCCGTCAAGAAAACGGCTTTTCTGTATCACCTCTGGTGACGAAACAACACTTCTGGATGAATCTGGACTGACGTATGGAACGATTAATCTGGCAAGTGATAAAGAATCAGCGATCAATCAACTGGCATTGCTCGCCCAATCCGGTATCAAGATTCGCCCTCGCGCTCTCACGACGACCATGTATTGCCGACTCGTTCTATCAGATCTATTCGTACATGGTATCGGGGGCGGAAAATATGACCAACTCACCGATGAGATTACCAAACAGTTTTTCAAAAGCCCACTGCCACACTTCCAAATTGCGACAGCCACAGTCAAGCTTTTTGCTGACCAACTCGCAAATCCGATGGATGCACTACAGACCATTGAAAAAGACCTTCGCGATTTGCAATTCTCTCCCGACAAGTTCGCACGTAAGGCTATCAATAACGTCCATAGTAATTCCCTAGCATTAGAAAAGCTCATCGATAAAAAGCTGAAGCACGTCCAGCAAGAAGTTGCACCCGCAGATCGTTCAGGATGGCATACAACTTTACAGGGGATTCATCAACAGCTGCGAACACTACTCGCCAAAGACGAAGAAGAGCTGAAAGCTACCAAGGAAATGACCCAAGATCGTCTCAAATCGTTTGAACTTTTAGATTCTCGCGAGTATTCCCTTATCTTATTTAATGGAAAAACTTTGTTAGATTTACTGGTATCTGGCACAAAAACGCCTTAGATTACAGTTGCAAAAGGATTTGCGGATGGAGCCGAATATAACTCGTGGAGGGATTCCGTGGTATGAGTTCAAGCATTACAACGCGACGAACTATAACGCTTGATGGAGATCAAGCAAGTGTAATTGTTCTTGGGGATTCTGCCTTTGAGCGTGGTACCGTCACTGTGACCACTGGCAGAGCGGGGGATCATCCCGCTATCTTTCGTTTTCTCCAGAATATCTTCCGACTGCCAACGTCTACCGATTATGCAGCCCAATTGGAAGATCCTCAGTATGAACCACGTGACCGCATTGTTGCCAAACTAGGCAATCAAATCATCGGTCATGCTCGTGTGCAAATGCGAGATATCCAATTCGGAGACATAAAACTGCCTGTCGGCTTTATTTGTGAAATGGCAACGGCGCCTGAATTTCGTAAAGAAGGGATTGGCACTACACTACTGGAACGAGCAGAGCAGTTGATGATCGAACAGGGTGCCATCATGGGTATCCTTCACACACCCGCTGTCTCTTTTTATCAAAAACAAGGCTGGAGCGTCGGTGGACAACACAATTACAGTGTTACCTCGCCACGCAGTATTCTTTCACTGTTGCGGCAAAACGTAATGGAGCAAGAGCCGGAAACGACCAATCCACTGGTCGAACCTGAGCAACCGCTCCACGTTCGTATCTGGAGGCATGTCGAGCAGGAAGCCCTGATGCGACTCTACAAACAAAACCTGGACGGCCGGTTTGGTGCCATCGTACGAACCGATGCCACCTGGCGATGGCTGCTAAATCGCCACAGCTTTGAACAAGTCTATGTCGCCATCGACGGTCCTAAAAAACTAACCATCGAAAGTGGATACCATGCCATCGTTGGTTATGCGATTGTTAAACATGGACGCATTCTTGAATTAATGACCGATGGGAGTCGTGAAGATATCGTTCCCGATCTGTTGGAACGAATCTGTAGCGATGTCATTGAACAAAAAGATGTTCCTGTTCGTCTGGATGCACCTGACGGAGACCCCTTGCATGAATTGATGAAAGAGGCTGGTGGTGAGTTCCTGCGACGTACCGTCGTTGGCGGAGAAGTGATCCTCAGTAAAGTATTCAATCCACTTACCTTACTGAAGCAGGTGCGGCACCTACTGAACGATCGTGCTCAGCAGGCCAGCGTAAACCTGCCCGCAAGTCTTGGTCTTGTCCTCAGTGGAAAGGCTTATACCCTGACACTCACTCCTAGATCGGCAAAAGTCACTCGAGGAAAATCAGGCAAGAGCTTCTTAACGATGTCAAAATCTGTTTTCTCTCAATTACTATTAGGGGTGTGTTCGGCTGAAGATGCGATGGCTGCCAATGAGCTTGAAGCATCTACTAAAGTTGCGGAACAACTTGCAAAAATACTCTTCCAGCAACTCCCGGGGCACCTGCCGCCGCTCGATGACCTCCTATCGTAAGAACTTCAATGACTGCTGAGCAACCAGTAACCGCCACCTCGCAATCAGAACAGGTGGGCAAGGTTGGCTGGTTCGCCGTTTTACTGATTCTGGGAATCAGTGCCTACGCGGCATTCGCTCAACGACCTGCCATCGCGACCGATGTTGGCACTTATTTATTAGCAAATGCTACCAGTCGCGGCATAAAACCTACGGTACTCACTTCGGTTGACCCACAGGACCTCGCTCAGGATCGACGCTCCCCCATCACCTGGTGGCCAGAGTCATACGGAGCTATTCCTGAACTTGTTAATAAGTCGACCGCCGCCATTGGTCTTAATCTCGATAGTGGACAAGTCATTCAGTGGACAACCTTCATCGGGTGGGGATTAGGAATTTTCTTTTGGTTTTGGTTCTTCAGGTTAGTCTGCTCTCCAACAGCCTTACCCTGGATTTTCCTCTGCTTTTTAAGTGCCCGATATAGTCACGCTAACTTCTATCTTTACGATGGTGGAGAGTTCTTCTATTGGTCGCTCTTCCCTGCCATACTTCTATTAAATTACAAAGCCGCCATCTCCGATCAGACCAAACGTGTTTCGATATACCTCGCTGCCGGCGCCGGAGCGATGACTCCCATGTTGGTTTTGCTTAAGTANAGTGCCGGCTTAAGCAGTGTGGGATTCGGAGTGGCCTGGTTGTGGCTAATTTACACCCGACGCGTCAGCAAACGTGCGTTTATTAACTGGTGCATCAATGCCGGGATAATGGCTGGATTTATTTTGTGGCTCGGAATAATTCCTGAAGGAAATCCAACCCAAGTCGATTCACCGATTCAATGGACCCCTCTGCTTTGGATCCCGGGGGCGTGGCTATTCGCAATGACCGATCTTGGAACATTACTTAATAAATTGACGCTTGATCTTCTGCCGTCGATGGGNAATCATCACGACGGTTCCGAAGGATGGCTGTTTTTACCCGTCGCGTTGCTGGTTTGGTGGGTATTAAAAAACCATCCCACTCAATCCCCCAAAGATGAAACTGTTACATCAAACATTGAGCGAACCAAACCNCTCTTGATCGGTCACCTGTTGGGATTCAGCCTTGTGTTACTCNTGTTTCTGGTTCGCGGAAGTGCCATCCATATGGATACGCGATTTTTAAGGCCAGCTGCGATTGCCGTACTACCACTTATACTGCCAGCACTTTGGAATGCGCGTACCACGTCCCACTTGCAAAGACGAGTTGCAGGTTTATTTCTACTCGCAACCTTCACACTAATTCCCTCACTCTATGGCATCGCTGCTCTGGGGCACAAAACCTTTATTAGANCTCAATACGCAGAGCGACTTACCGATTCTGATGGCCTGCGTCATGATCTACTAAGCAGAACNGGTGATGCCGTAGCCTTCTTTGACCAACTCAACAAGCAGACCACCTCTGAAGATGTGATCTATATCCTCGAACCTACCATGGGAATTCCACTGAAAGAGCGGCGGCTATTTNTGGAGGAGCATGCTCACCTCAGAACCAAAGAAGTACTNGCGTCTCGAAACTATCGAGGAACACCCGCGGGCACCCTTTATCTCCCGCTCCCAAAACAACTGGTGGAGGATGGTCGGGCGGAAGCCATTAAAAANTCGTTCCGCGANATTACCGATTGGAGTGAGTCGACGATTGAAAATCAACCTGACTGGATCTTACTCTCAGGTCGCTAAAACGATTCCTTTTTCCGCAATTCTCATCTGATAGAATTAGCAAAGGATTACACTCCCGAACTATAAAAGCATTTGGAAGTTTACTGATATGAAAAACCCTTGCGCTTCATTCCTTTATTTGCTCCTTAGTTTTATATCCCTGACTTCGTTTTTAGGCTGCTCAAGCGAAGAGGAGCAGGGTGGCTCACCTACGAAGGAGTCCGATACAGTTGATGCAAGTTTAAGAATTGGCGTAATGCCCAAATTGGTTGGCATCTCTTACTTTGAAGCAACTGGCAAAGGAGTTCGGGAAGCCGGTGAGGAATTAAATATCAATGTTCATTACGATGGACCTACCTCTGCCATCCATGAAGATCAGGTACGAATGCTGAATACATGGATGGCTCAGGATTTCGATGTATTGGCNGTTGCTCCAAANGATCCGGATGCTATTTCCTCCACATTACGTTCCGCTGCNCGCGAAGACTTNACNGTNATGACNTGGGATACTGATGCCGGTCCGGAAAATTCTCGCCGNCAGATCTTTGTAAATCAGGCCTCGAATGAAGCCATTGCAGAGACGATGGTCAATATCATGGTCGAAGGGCTGNAAGAACAAGGGAAANCNCCNGCTGGAAAATTTCTAATCGTCTCAGGTACNCCCACTGCCTCTAATCAAAACATCTGGATCAAATTCATGANGGCTCGAATNGAAAAAGAGTATCCCCAGATGGTACTCCTCGAAACCCTTATGCCCGGGGAAGACCAAAGCAAAGCTCAGGAAATGACCACCGCGGCCTTGAACTCACATGGAGATATTGCCGGNATTTGGGGCCTCACTTCGGTCGCGGTTCCNGGAGCAGCTAAAGCCGTTGAAGATGCCGGAAAGTCAAGGAAGATCTTTGTAACTGGTGTTGGATTGCCATCAAGCATGAAGCCCTTCGTTGAAAGNGGAGCCTGCTCAAAGTTCGCCCTCTGGAATCCAGTCGATCTGGGATATTTGACGGTGTATGTCGCACACCATTTAAAAACCAAAGGTGAATTGNCCGAAGGNACTTATGACTTCGGCCGTATCAAAGGCGTCGTCGTGAAAGANGGTCAGGCGATTCTGGGTCCACCCATCATTTTTACCAAAGAAAATATTGATGACTTCCACTTTTANACCTCGCTTCCTTTCGCTCATGTCAGCNGCAAATAGGTAGGACAAATATGGATACAATCCGAGTTGGTATGATTGGATTTGGCGCAAATACGCGTTTGCGTCATGCTCCGGGACTACTGGCATGCCCCAAGGTTACTCTAGAAGCGGTCTGTAATCGTTCACTCGAATCATCCCAAAAGGCCGCCAAAGAATACAATATTCCAAAGATTTATGAGTCTTGGCAGCAGGTAGTTGAAGATTCGACGATCGATGCAATCTGTATCGGCACCTGGCCTTACATGCATTGCCCGATCACCCTTGCCGCGTTCGAGAACGGGAAACATGTGCTCACTGAAGCTCGAATGGCGATGGACGACAACGAGGCCCGCCAAATGTATGCTGCTAGCCAGCAACATCCTGAACTCGTGGCACAAATCGTTCCCAGTCCTCTCGGAATGCGAGCGCACAAAGTAGTGCAACAGTACTTGGCCACGAAAATTGGTGAATTACGCGAAGTGGTAGTCTTAGGAACAAATGATGCCTTTGCCCAGTCAGATACGCCACTCCATTGGCGACAGTCCGGACCTTATAGTGGCATTAATATGNTAGCCCTGGGAATTATCCANGAACCGCTGGTTCGGTGGATCNCAGACCCCATTCGGGTGCTGGCAAGTACGCAAACATTTACNCCGACGCGTTTTAATAANGAAACCGGTNAGCANGAACCGGTAGGCACTCCGGACTCCGTTCAGGTCATCACTGAATTGCCTTGTGGCGCCCGTGGCATCTACCACATGAGTGGAGTAGTTCATCATGGCCCCGGTCCACAAATACACCTTTATGGAAGCCAAGGAACACTCAAGTATGTGATGGCTCCGGATGACAAGCTGTACTTTGGTGCTGCTAGTGATTCACAAATGGAAGAAGTAAATGTTTCGGAAGATCTGGCTGTGAGTTGGAGAGTAGAAGAAGAGTTTATTAATGCAATCCGAGGCATNGANCAAATCGAATTCAATAACTTTGCCAAAGGCGTTCGTTATATGGAATTCACGAAAGCNGTGGAACAAAGCGCGCTCACCGGNCAAACNGTCGACCTCCANTACTCAGCCTAACGATTCCGAAAACCNCCGCCTGNGCGACCCCGTGAGCGAACGCTNCCTGCATTTCGATCCGGAACAAGTTGAATGTGATAACGTTGTTTGAATGGTTTACACCAACCGTTATCGTGACAGGCGTAGTAATTTACGACTAAAATCAACTCGGCTTNATTGAANTNGGCTCTTGATAAAATCTTCGAATCCCATTCAAGCCCCAAAAGGAACTCTCGCGGNTCAGCATCTGCTTCTGTCTTCACAACCGGAGCCAGACCGCGTGAAGAAGCAATACAGAGACCTTCAGGTGTTTCAATGCTAAACTCAAGCGGCGGAGCCAGATTATTCCAATGNACTCCCAATAAAGGATCTAAATGGAATCCGAGGTAAAGCCANCCTAAACCTTCCTGCATAAATCCGCTGTCAACCTCCGCTCGAAGCTTTACATAATAAGGCTCAAGNCTAGGTAGTGGCTTCACAAGAATGGCTCGCATAGANCTCGGCATCTGTGGACGAGCAATCACGCCTGTCGCTGCTAAACGAGGCGGCGGCAATGGCTTCAATCCCAATTCTGCAATCGTCGTGGGGGGAGCNACCTCACCGACAAGGNCTGCTAGTNTCTCTCGAAGCCCGGTTGGATTGCTCCAACTTGATGCACTTATAATTTTTCCATCCGGATCAATGACAAACTGACTATTTGGGGCTCCNCCTAAGGCTTGCTTAAATTCATTCTGCATATTGTCACAAATCCATTCAATGCTTGAACCTAACGTTCGTTTAGCTTCAGCTACGTGCAATAAGCGCTCCTGAAGATTAAATGGTTGGACATAGCCGTTGTGTTCGGGGTGAGCAAGTGCCTTGTAAATGTAGTAGAACCCTACACCCTTCTTTCGATAATCCACCGCGACCGTTTCCATACTGGAAACATTTCTTAGAAAGGGTGGTCATGTCAAACAACCAAAAACAAGCACCGTATGCTGACCACGTAAGTNCGCTGTGGATAATGGTTTTCCCTCCGAGTTTAGAATCCGGATGTCCGGCAATGGCTTGCCNACAAGCTGCACCACTTGAGGGAACTGAACCGAAGGCTGGCGACCGGCCTGTTGAGCCAGGCTGATGGTGGACAGGGCGAATACCCCGGTCAAACAGATCAGAGATTTATACCACATGCTATTGAAGCCTCCTCAGGCTGAAAGATAGCGGGTGAACACCGGATCAATTCAATCGCTTTGCCAGCCGTTGATTCCAAACTGCGATAGCAATCACTAATCCGCCCATCACGATCATNTTAACACGTGCATTCATCCATGAGTAATCATTTGCCATCAAGTCTAAGCAGATATCCAACGAGACCATCACGCAAAGCCCTAACAATGTCCTAGCGATCGAACCGTGTCCCCCGGTTATTAATGTACCGCCAACCACCACACACGCGATGACTTTGAGCTCCGCACCTTGATGAGCAATCGCAATGGCCGTTGTTCGCGACATAACATACATCACCGCCACGAGACCTGCTAATAACCCACTGAGTAGATAAACACCTAACTGGACTTGTTTTACCGGTAAGGCGACGTATCGCGCAGCCACGGGATTTTCACCTAAATAAAAGCANGTACGCCCACTTCTGGTGTGATGTAAAAAAACGTANATCAGCAAAACAACAAGGAGAAAGATAAAGTACTGCGCGGGCCATCTTCCAAAGTAAATAGCCTCTTCCAAGTCGAGGGGCATTTGAATCCCCGCTTCAGGAGCGATCGACAGAGCCAGGCCGGAATAAAGTGCCATGGTTGCCAAAGTCACAATCAANGGCGAAAGGCCTTGGACAATTACCAGTCCATTCATGCCGCCTGCAAATACGCCCACCGCGATCGCTGCGCTCGCTGCTGCAGGATATGACCAAGAATATTTATCAAATAAAANTCCTATGGTTACCACACATAAGGCAACAATGGATGCCACCGACAAATCAATACCACCAGTAATAATGATTGCGGTCATAGCCATCGCCAGCATGCCGATTTCCATCCATTCAATACCTGTTTGAATGAGAGCTGTCGGACGCTCCACCTTGGTAACCACAATGGTCATGGCAATAACGAGGAGTAACAACGGAACAAGTAGTGTAAGACAAGTCGACTTAAGATTGATGCGATTCATGAGCCACCTCTCCTTGCCAACTGACGAATTCGCTGGCTGCGGCGAACAAGATAGTGAACACTAAGGTGGTCTAGAATAATCGCGGTAAGAATGACTAAACCCACCACAAGTTTGATCTTCCCTGCTGAGGCCTCAAACTGGATGAGCACTGCCTGTAATGTTTTAAGTAAGATCGCACCCAATGCCACACCCAGAACGGTACCACGGCCGCCGGTGATTGAAACGCCTCCCATCACAGCAATGGCAATGGCATCTAATTCCCAGGTCTCACCAAGTGTTGCCTGCATTTGAGTGGTGGTGGCCAGTTGTAATAATCCGGAAAACGCAACCAGGGCTCCGCTTAAAGCAAAGGCCCAGCACCAAACCACCGTTTTTCTAATGCCAAGTAATTTGGCTGCCGTTTCGGAGTTGCCCACAACGTAAAGGTGTCTTCCACGTCGATGCCGAGTCATAAAGATGTGGACCAAGACAAAGATTAAGGCTCCGTAAACCAACGACGTTGGAAAATCACCTTTGCGAGCAATCCAGGTGAAGACTTCCGGCACATCGATAATGGATTCGCCATTCATCAGCACAGAGACCAACCCCCGAAACGCATACAACATTCCAAGAGTGACAACGATTGGATGAACATTGCCCCAAATTGACATGGCCGCATTGAGCAAGCTTCCTGCCACAGCAACCATGACGGCTACCGTGACGCCGATAGTGATGGCTAACAACGGGGGTAGTCCAGAGGTCATCACCATCCCGCCGGCGGCTGTGGCCAGTCCCAGAAGAGAGCCAATCGAAATATCAATGGCTCCCACAATAATCACCATGGCAGCAGACAATCCCAAAATTGCCCAGGGAACAACATTGACAAACAAAATGGAAAAGTCAAAAGCCGGATTCTTCCATTTGAGAATGACCATTAGTAACGCCGAGATCGCTGCCAGTGCAAACTCTGTAACGTGCTGGCCCATCAACGAACGCTGACGTCTGAATGGGGTGTCGATCTGATTTGCCCGCTTGGAATTCTCAGCCGGGAAGGCCAACTCTGCCACGAGTTCCGGGGTCGCTTCGTCCGCCGTTAACTCACCAGAAATTTGGCCGTCGCGAAAAACCACAATGCGTTGACTATATCGCAGAACTTCCGGCAACTCGGAACTAATGAAGATGACCGTACATCCAGAAACAGCCAATTGACTGATGATATTATGTACTTCTTCCTTAGCCCCGACATCCACACCTCGCGTTGGTTCATCGAGAATAAGGATTTTCGGTTCATTCAATAACCAGCGACCCAGAAGAACTTTTTGTTGATTACCGCCTGATAAATTTTCAATGGCCTGATCAGGGCTGGCGAATTTAACCTTNAGTCGTTCAAGTATATTTTTTGTGGCAACTNGCTCCCGAGNCAAATTGGTAAAGGGGCCTGTACCTANCTGTCGTAAAGCAGCCGCNACGGTGTTTTCAGAAACACCATGCCAACGAAAGATTCCCTGATTTAATCGGTCTTCAGTCACTAAGCCCATGCCATTGGCTACTGCATCGTTGGGTGTACGGATCCGGACAGGCTTTCCGTCAATCCACACATCACCGCCGGCACGTTCACGAATCCCAAACAGCGTTTCCACAAATTCTGTACGTCCTGCTCCGACTAGACCATAAATCCCTACGACCTCACCTACCTTGACGGAAAGCGAGACATCCTCGACGACTTGCTCCCGATCACTCAGATTTCTTATCTCCAAACGCATAGGGGCAGNAACCGGAGCGGTGTTTTCTCGCGGAATATCAATGTCGATCTTCCGTCCCACCATTGCTTCGACAAGCGAATATTTTGTTACNCTAGCAACTGGCTCGGTCCAAATCAGCTCACCGTCTCGCAAAACGCTAATCCTGTCGCTTAGCTGCAAGATTTCTTCCTGTCGATGTGAAATATAAACAATTGCGGNACCAGTTTGTTTTAAGTTTTCAATCTGACGAAACAGCCAGGTAGTCTCCGACACACTTAAAGCACTCGTCGGTTCATCGAGAATAAGAACTCTAGCGTTTTGGGCNACTGCGGANGCAACTTGCAACATTTGTCGTTGTGCAACCGTTAATGCCGAAGCAGCCATCCGTGGGTCTATTGGTTCAGGGAGACCCTGCAGGTATGACGTGGCGGTTTCCTGAATTTGCGACCAGTTCACCAAGCCGGNTTTNTCTACNGGNAANCCCTNCAGNAACGCAATATTTTCAGCAACACTCAAATGATCNAATAACTCAGCTTCCTGAAAAACNGTGACNACCCCATTCTTACGAGCGCCTACAGGTGTNGAATAGGAAGTGCCANCGAGGATTCGNATTGCACCNCCGTCGGGNAAATACACTCCGGCNGCCATNTGNATGAGCGTGCTTTTACCAGCACCATTTTCGCCAACAATGGCATGGACTTCACCCGCATGAAGACAAATGGAAACGTCTTTTAAAGCCCTCACACCAGGAAAATTCTTAGATACTTTTTCCCATTCAAATATGATATCGCTCATGACGTGCGGAGAAGATGTAGAGTAAAAAAGTAAGTGGCTTTAAGAAGCTGATATTATACGACACAATAAGAATCATCGTTAAGCTCAAAGATTCGCGACCCCAAGATTCACCCGCCATGGAATTACAACTTTTTCTTTTGATCGCAGTTAGTTTTGCATTGGGCTATTTAGTGAAAAGCCGGTGGGGAAAACCCGGTCCAGCGATTTGGAAAGATCACATTACCGGCTTGCCTAGCCGGAAAGATTTTGAGCACAGTTTGGAGTTGGGTCTGAAGACCCGTTGTGAGATGGCATTGATCATTATTGACTTAGATAATTTCAAAACAGTCAATGACCAACAAGGGCATTTGGCAGGTGACTCACTACTTCAAAAAGCCGCCAGCACGTTGCTCCATGAAACCTCCGAGCTTGGAACACTGTTTCGTTGGGGTGGAGATGAATTCGTTCTATTAATCACTGAATCCCCTGAAGAACTAGGTTCTCTTCGCACTCAAATTGAAGAACGATTTGAAGCCGCAAATATTGGCTTGAGTTGCTCAACGGGCTCCGCAAGACAACAGACAAGTGATAGTGCCGCCGCATTCTTTCAGCGGGCCGATCAGAATCTCTACTCAAATAAATCCTAAGTAGGTCAAACTCATCTTGACCTCTTCAGGGCTTGTCCATTAATCTCCCGCCCTGTTGGGGAAAACATTCTTCAACAGGATTTCCCGGCTACAAGGCACGGAGGCCACTAGCTTGGGAATCAACAATCCAATCGCTCCCGAGATGAAAGTTGGAATTCTCTGCCCCCCTGGGATCCACTAACATTTTGGGAGCTTTTTTATGCGCGGAGCCTACAACATCGACGGAATAAACGTATTCAAAACCAATATCTGCAAGCTGGTCTAAATCCTACTAGGCGAGATCCATTATTACTGGTCTGTACCAGCGCGTTCCGTACCGTTGATCAAGGTTAACGGGGGGTCCTGCTGAGGAGCCTTTAATGTCTGCCGAACATGCTCAATCTGCTCTGCATCCCTGGAACCACTGGAAGTGACTTTTAATTGCTTCGCGTCGGCGGAATTCACAAAGTTTTTCAACGGGTACTGCCATTGAGGCTGACCCCCTAGTACAGGTGTCCAACCCGTGACAAACGGTCGCCAACTGCCATGTCCAATAAAACCATAGCCAGCATGAGGGACGGTGATATAAGGAGCATCCATGATGATCGAACGATCCATTCCCTGGCTCATCCAAAGATTCAAGCGACCTCTTAAATTCCCCTTGCGAAAACCGATACCAAATCGGGTGTCACGTCCGTCATAGCCTCCGAACGGTGGAAGCACGGGGGCTCCCCATTTGAAGAACCAACCACCTCGTGGGAAGCTTCCTTCCAAATAGAATGACGACCCCAAATTCTCATACCAATGTTCGGTAAATTGACCGTGCGGAGCAGATAAAACAACCTGCTGTGCATACCCGTGTGAACTGCTACTCAAAACAGCTACCAGCAGGAACATAATATAAGTTTTTTTGAACATGACTTTATTATTTGATCATCGCCAACATGAGTCCAATGAAAAATCCCGGAACTAAAGTGCCCAACAGAAATACTCCAAACCCCTGACTCATCGACTTCTCATGGGTCTTGGAAATTCCACAAGTCATTTGCCAACACCAACAAATCAAAAATAAAGCCGGTCCCAGAAAGGGAACCGCAAGTGTTTGCAGATTCGCACCAAAGCTATAAGCCAGCATGCGATTAGTCGTAGCAAAAGGCTTGTCCGTACCGCCAACAACAAATGCTGCCGCATGCAACATCGCTCCGTAACAAAACATCAATAGCGGAATGGTCAAGAGTCCTGCAGCAAACCAAATCCCA
>PAJC01000052.1 GCA_002705165.1 Planctomycetaceae bacterium
ATCCAATCTAGGTCCACACTGCAATAGGTACTACTGACAACAAACACGTGATTCTCACAGGCTCTAGCAGCTCCTAACAACGGGTTACACCCCCAAACGGGCCAACAAATAACTTCAGCTCCGTTCTGGCTAAGCTGACGAGCAACCTCCGGAAAGAAGCCGTCATAACAAATCATCATTCCTACTTTGCCAAACGATGTTTCAAACACCGGGTATTCAATCCCTGGCGTAATACCACCTTCAATTTCACCTCGAGGAAGTGTTACCTTCCGATACTTACCTACAAAGCCTTCCGGGCCAACTAAGGCCGCCGTATTAAAGACCAATCGCCCGTCTCGCTCCAGTAAACCGGCACAGATATACAAGTTGTATTTTTTAGCTAACATTTGAAAGTATTCAGTGGACTCACCAGGAATCGCCTCTGCACATTCGTGGTATTTCAAACTGCGACCATAGTAAGTAAGACATTCAGGTAAAACAACAATGTTCGCTCCCTGTTTGGCGGCCTTGGAAATCAACGGCTCAAATAATTTACACTTTTCAAGATTGGAGTCACCACCGACCGGTTTGAAGTGGACTGTCGCCAGTTTCACATTCCGAGAAAGAGGGGCTTTTGTCTGACTGAGATTAACCTGAGCCCACTCAACTTTCCCGCGAGCTTCCCAGCGGTAAGATAATTCAACAATCCCCTGAGTNGCTGCTGAGGGNACTAAATAGGTACCTTTGATCAAGCTCCAGCCATTCTCAAGCTCCTCTACCATCGCTGGAAATTCGGGTTCAGCNCGAGGTTGCNTTCCTCGCGCATAGCTGGCAACNGAAACAAAGTCATGTTTCACGCTACTCCCGTCAGCATCACGCCAGAGCACACGTGTTACTGCCGTTCGTCGTCCAAACTTTAGATTCTTAGTGCGTTGCANGACGGTAAATTCGTAGTATTTNCCACCTTCCACTGNAAACGACTTCTCAAACCAGCCAAAAGACCCTGNCCGATGATCGGCGGAGATACTAAAGCTACCAAGGCCGTCCGGACCTCCCCGTACGTTNTATTCAAAGTTCGGTGCAATCTCTTCCCGAGGTGATACTGCAGTCCAGCCAGTCGGCCCTCGTTCGATTTGCCGAGCCTTCGTCGCTGTGGCTGCCTTACCGAAATAAACCTGACGGAGGGAAGTATCCTGCGCGGTAACAAAACAGCATAGTATTCCCAACAAAACAAATAAACTAAGGGGTAAGCTTTTCATTCTATTTNTCCCTTTCAGGCTGTCTTAGCGAATTCCANCAAATCANACCGGNAGATTCCAGATACCNATCACAAATCTCGGGCTTCATGAACGCGAAGTAATTGTTGAAATTCTAACGAATACTCTTATTAATAGGCGGCATTATCTTTTCAAATCGATTAGAATTAAATTNCTGATTGCTACGGTTCGAAGTTAGAGTATTCTTCGGGGTAGTGAAATCAGTTCACACATTTAAACGATATAGAGTAGAGATAGAGATGCCACAGGGCAAAATCAAACGACTAGTAGCTGACCGGGGATTTGGATTCATTGAAACCGATGGAAACGATGANCTATTCTTTCACCTAAGTTCTTTAGTAGATGACCTTAACTTCGAAGAACTCGCTGAAGGTGACGTAGTTGAATATGAAGTTGGCGAAACCCCTAAGGGTAAACGAGCGGAAAACGTTGGTCGACCTTAAGTAGGCCGACACGACAATCAAAGTGATTGGCTCCCATCAGAACAGAACGGGGCCATGGCTGTTCGCTGAATAAACCGCAGGATCAATTTTGTGTCAATCCACGCTTCGTGCTGCGCAGGAAAGACCCCCTGTGATTTGTCTTTTTATTGGGTAGAGATCAGAGATCAGGAATTAGTACGAGGCTAGACCCGATGATAAATCTGGGTGAATGCTGAAAAGTGTATTGAGTCGGGTGATGGCAAAGATCTTTTCGATCTCGGGAGTCACCGCTACCAATCGCAATTCGCCGCCTGTCCCCTTCACTTTCTTGTGAAGCATGATGAACCGATTTAATGCAGCACTGGATAGAAAGTGTACGTTCGACATATCCAGAAGAATCCTCTCTACACCTGAATCAACGACCTGAAACAACTCGTCGCCCATCTGTAGAATATCACCATCATCGAGAAACTTTGATTGTGAAAATGCAACAACAGTTACATCACCGTTTTGAGATAAGCTGATCTTTTCCATAATNTTCATCNACCCAAACTGAGACGGTATTCTNACGCTNCNAAAACAAAGCACCGGATTTGACAAGCTGATAAAATATCAGAGATCCNATAGAACTTTAACACTAATTCANCAGCTGTTACCCTTTTATAAAAAAATTCTCATGAAAAGATTCCTTTCCCTTGTCCTNTTGTTGCTTACGAGTCCTACTCAGGCTGCNGACTTTTCACTATCNACTTTTTCAGCGGATGTCACGATTCCGCTAGGGCACCGATGCATGGGTGTCCTTCCGACTAAAAGTAAGCGTATTGCGGACCCATTGTTTGCTCACGGCTTTGTACTGCAGGGAGGTCACAAACCTATTGTTCTCTGTGCTCTGGATTGGTGTGAAGTACGTAACGGGGCTTTTGAACAATGGCGTCACGCGCTGGCCAAAGCAGCCGGGACTTCGCCGCAATATGTTTTGGTCACAGCCTTGCATCAACATGATGCACCAGTCGTTGACCTCGACGCGCAAAACCTGCTTGATGAAGTCGGTTTGCATAACGAGCTTTATCAGGTCAACTGGCACAATGAGACACTTGCTCGTGTTAGTCAGGCCGTGAAGGATAGTCTTGAATTGGCCTCGCCTGTAACACACTATGGCACCAGTGAAGTAAAGGTTGAAAATATTGCCAGTAACCGACGAGTCGTATTAGAAAACGGAAATATCACCTATAGTCGCGGAAGCCGAAGTGGCGGAAATGAGTTCATGGCCAAGGCTCCTGAAGGGGACATCGACCCCATGCTCAAAACCATCACGTTTTTTAATAATGACAAAGCACTCCTGCAATTACACCACTATGCAACGCACCCAATGAGCTACTATGGTCAGGGAGCCGTCTCAGCAGATTTTGTCGGTTTGGCGAGAGCACGCTTGCAACGGGAAAACCAGTCTATCAGGCAGATCTTCGTACCCGGCTGTGGCGGTGATGTGACCGCTGGCAAATACAATAATGGCTCAGAAGATCATCGGCAAGAACTCATTGAACGGTTGTACAATGCCATGGCACNAACTTCCCGGAACGCTCAAAAGTATAAACTGAGAACCGTTACTGTTCGCAATGCTCCACTCTCACTTCCATTTCACCCTGGTGAACATCTCACTCAAAAGAAGCTCTCCGCAGATTTAGATAATCCAGAGTTAACGACTGAGAAACGAATTCTTGCTGCCATGGGACTTGCGAGTCGGAATCGGGTCGAGGCTAATAAGCCGCTGGATTTTCCGTGTGTGGATCTGGGAAATGCTCAAATTGTATTATTTCCGGGCGAGACTTTNATTGGTTACCAATTAATCGCTCAGGAATATGCCGGAGACAACTTTGTAATGTGTATTGCCTACGGTGATGCGTGGACTGGTTATCTACCGACGGATGCAACTTTCGAAGAAAACTTCAGCGACTCATGGCTGTGGGTTGGNAAAGGAAGTGAAAGGCAAATCCGTGAAGCCATGAAGAAGGTCATTCGCAACTAGTGGAAATCGCTAACGAANCCAATNNACGCTGGAAGTTACTTCANCAAATCTGGGCAGTATTNGCNCTGGTGCTGTTTNTCGTCACTTTTCGGTTGTGGTTNCCGGCAAATNACTTTCCTGCGATTCCATTATTCACCGCTTTTGCATCACCCGNATTCCAGTCGGTATGGACTCACTATCCGCTGTTAGCACTTTGCGGAGTCTCCCTGCTTGCTTCCATCATNAAGCCCCATCCACGACTCTGGTTACTAATNCTCAGTTCGCTAGTGCTGATGTTTTTACTTAATCAACATCATCTACAACCCTGGGCCTTTCACTTAGGCTTAGGAGCAACGGTNTTTGCAACGTGCGCTGCAAATGACGGGGCTCGTTTACTGAGAGTTCTNTGTATCAGCATCTATGTCTTTTCTGCCGTCGGTAAATTTGACTATCAATTCATATATACCGTTGGACAACAATTCCTTAATGCGGCGGTAGGACTCATTGGTCAAAATACCGACGCCTTGTCGCNGGAACTTGGTGCCAAGCTGACGTTAGTTTTTCCCGCGTTTGAATTACTGGTCGGAGTCCTCCTAAGTTTTACCAAAACCCGTAAGATCGGAATCATTGCTGCCGTTATTCTGCATACAAATATCATCCTAATTCTTAGTCCGTTGGGACTCGGACACAAACCTGGAGTCATCATCTGGAATGGACTATTCATTGCTCTAATTCCGATCTTGTTCGTGATCCCATCTAAGTTTCCCGTGGAAACTAAAGTGTCATCTGGGAGTCGCATTGCCTGGTGGGTTATCATGGCAGCATCTCTACTTCCCATTTTAGAACCTTTCGGTAAGTACGATCACTGGCTGGCTTGGGGGCTTTATTCGCCACGCACAAGCCGTGTAGAGATTAATATTCACTCGTACAAAGTAGGAGAGCTCTCGGAACTACAGCCCTACCTGTTACCACCTTCTGGAAAGACACCGTTTCGCGAGTTAGATATTCGCAAATGGTCTCTGGCAGAACTCCATGTACCGATCTATCCGCAAGATCGATTCCAACTAGCCGTGGCTAGATATCTCGCTCATCGATACAAGCTTGAAAGTGGAATCGAAGTCCATTTAATGGGGATTGCTGATCGGTTCACAGGCAAGCGTGATATAGAAATCCTGCGTGGCACACGTGAAGTCGATATGCGTTGTCAGAGGTTCTTATTTTCGACAGATTCCTTCAGCGCTACAAACTAGGCGAAGGCTCAATTTCCAATCTATCAGCGACGAAACTCCAGTCAGGGAGCTCTTATTTCAGGCTTCCACCTCAGAATGTTCCGGGGCTTTTTGCCGGCCAGTGCCAANTACCANCAAGAGTAACCCCACGAAGCCGATCACTGAANAACCAAAGCCCAAATTNCTAGCCAGAATCATCTCGGACGCAATGTCACCGGGCTTCGGAGTCAATTCTACTGCCTCCCCCGGTGTTGCTAAAGCAATGAGGGCAAAGCGCATTAGGTAGTTGCAGAAGTTTATACATACTAAGGAGAAGAAAACTAGAATCATGCCGATGATGGGACGTTTCGTCATCACACTACTTTCTGAAAGCTGGATGTTCCGGATTAGCCCCACTGATAATGTAGGCGAGCAGATCCAAAATTTCTTCTTTCGTCATCGTGTTTAACAAACCTTCAGGCATGATTGAAACCTTCGATTCATCCTGCTCGTCGATATCCTTCTTGGGNATTTCGATAACTCCACCATCTTCCTTTAGTGGATTATCCGAAAGTTTGAGAACCTGATCATTTTGCTCNACAATCACCCCTGAGTACAACTTACCGCCAAGCGTAGCNATGATCTGCGTACGATACTTTGCCTCAATTTCTTTGGATGGCTCAGTCAATGACTCAACAATTTTTGCAACATCGGTCTTCTGTTCCGCCAGTTTCTCCTGCAGGCCAAACATATCAGGAGCAAGTTTGCCACCAGTCCCCTTCATTGCATGGCAAGCAACACAAGATACCTGTGTGAATAATTTACGGCCGTTCTGGAAGTCCCGGCCTGATTCCAAGTCATTGATCGAATTCAGAATGTCCTGAGTGGACCACTTACGGACGAATTGTCGTTGAGGTATATCTCCGTGAGCAATCGCTGGCGCCGTCGGCTGCAGCGGGATATCGCTGATATCTGCTACCACATGCATCGTTCCATACATGGTTCGCCAGTGCCCTGGGAAGGTGCAAACATAGGCGTATTCTCCAACTTCCGTCGGCGCTGTAATTTGCAATCGCTGTTGTTCACCAGCCTGAAGCATGCCTGTCGAGAACAACACCTTCGGACTATCGGGTACAAACTGCTTGGCCAGCCCTTCNGGGGTNGATCCCAACTTCTCTGCCAAAATACCAACCTCCTGNCGCGCCCCNGGNACCGTTACTAATAAGTTATGCGGCATGATATCCACGTTTTGGAAAACAATTTCCACCGGTTTGCCAGCCTGAACGTAGATGTGGGGGCGATCATAAATCATGCGATGCGGCACAGGTCGAATAACAATNACGTCCACTGCCAAATCTGCCAGCTTGCGACGAATCAAAATGGCAGCTTCCTTACCNAANTGNCCTGATAGATCTTTCCCCAACTGAATCGCATCCATAACTGCTGTCTCAGTACGGCTTTTCGCCGGAACGGATTCGATATAGATGAGCAATTGTTCTAGCAACTTGGCAACATCGGCTTTTGGTAACTCCGTACTGTCCAGGCGTCCAATCGATGTAATCGCATAATTTCGAATCGCCGCTTCTGAAACTAGGGGAGCCAACAGAGAAAACACTTCCTGATCATGTCCCGGAATATAACTCACGGCATTCACTGCGGATCGAGTAAGCTGAATCTTTGGATTCGCTCCATTTGCATTTACCGCCACACTTGGATTCGGAGCTTTATTGCCTTCNGATTNAAAAACAGGCTTGCGATTACCATCGAGAATCACGACGGTAAAACCATCTAACCGGCTAACGTACTCAGCATTATTCTCNGTTCGATTCCAGAGAAGCACACTGTCGATTGGAAACTCCTGCCCAAGATCCACTTCCCAGAACGGATTCGTTTGGGGAGTGGTATGCGTCTGGGTATTGCTTGAATAAGCACCGTTGGTATTCCCATCAACAGCTCGCATCGGGACTCCACCAAAGTCCGTAGAAGACTGAGANGCCTTCTTCTTTAACGCGACATTCTTCCCTTCACTCATAACCTGAACTTCAGCCAACGTGAGGACTCGCTGTTTCCCCGGCAACTCAATTCGAACATAACGACCGGCAGCACCTTTCGCATCACCAATTTGCTGTGCCAATGGATCTGGCAATCCAGAAACGGACGCCAAAACTCGCGTATAAAGNGACTCACGAACTTCATCACTCGCAATTAANGGAATGGAGTCGAGTACCGTTCGAAAACGAGCCGCATTCCCAAGGGACTGTTTCCAAACCTGTTCGGCTGAACCATCGGCTGCGATCAAAGCAGCTGTTGCCAAGCGACGGGTCACTGCTCGTTTGCCTGCCCTNTGTAACTGCGCGATCTCTGCTCGCTTCATCTTGAGCATCGCTGGCTCTGTCATGCGAAACATATGAACATATTCGCTTAAAACCTGTTCNGCATTGTCATCTTTCGAAACATCTAAGTTTCGAACNGTGTTCACTAATTCAGCAACCATATCGGTCTGGTTGATCTTGGCAATTCCCATCAAAGCTTCATGACGATACTGATGCACAATACCGGGCCGATTCAAAATCGCTTTATAGACTGGTTCACTACGAGTCATATTGATGAGGTCGGTCGTGGCNACACGATCGATAATNTACTCAATGGCCTTTGCATTACCGGCCGCAAACTGTTTACCNGAGCCAACAGCCTCTTTCCAAACCGGCTCCAGACGGCGCGTCGCATGACGCAATGTAAAGTCAACGTAATAATCNAATTCNTGATTCAATGCCAACAGGGCAATTTCAGCNGCTTCACTTTCATCGAAATAACTACAGGCCCGAATGGCCTCCAAACGTACGCGGGAATGTTCATCTTCTACCGCGGTTCGCAGCATAGCAAAGACCCCGGGGACCTTATGACGCCAGTAACTGATCACACGAATTGCAGCTGCACGGGCATTGTAGTCCGGTGAAGAAGCGACTTGCTTCAACAGCGACAAACCAATACCATCNGAAACATTGTGATGCTGACAAACCCAAAGTGCTTCCAACAACAAATGTTCATACTGAGGATCTTGTTNATCCAAACCTGCAGTCCATTTCTCAACAGCCGCAGCCACCTCAGCCGTGGGGAATTCTCGCAACTTCAAGCGAACTCGATAACGGGTTCGATCTTCGAANGTTCGCAACATTTCTAACAAATCTGCTATTGGTTTNCCTTCAATCTCGGGCTTAGCAAGCAGGGGTCGTGAGGGATAAGTGATACGCCAGATACGNCCATGAGAATGGTCACGATTNGGATCACGCAAACTGTGTTGCATATGTCCCACCAAGGGATTAAACCAGTCGACAATATACAAAGCACCATCCGGACCAAACTGAATATCTACAGGTCGAAAGTTGCGATCCGAAGAGTATAAAATTGGTTCAATCTCAGTCGCTTCATAACCTGAACCAGCTTCTTTCACCGTATGCTGTAGAATTCCCTGAAATCCAATCACGTTATTTAACAGGAAGTTACCTTGAGCCTCTGGGGGAAAGTGACGACTGGACACAAATTCACAACCCGAAGTTGGACGTACACGCTTCTTGAGAAATTGATTCATTTTTTCTGTGTATTGGAACTTGAAGGGTCCAAAATCGTCCTGACCATAATATTCAGGTGCTCGAATGGAAAACGGTGCCGCAAAATAGTTTGCACCTCCTGAAGCATCGGCGACGAAGTTCTGACCCCATTTGTTAAACGCGTGCCCCCATGGGTTAGCAAAGTTATAGTGCACATGCGTGTTAAACTCCTGATTCGTGGGGTCAAAACGGTAAACACCACCGTGAGCATTACGTACTGTTCCACGGGGTGTCTCTACCTGCGTCACATGAAAGGTACCTTCGTGCATATAGATTCCGCCACCAGGGCCCCAGGTAAANGCNCCTATCGCATGGTGTGAGTCACCNGAATCAAACCCACCAAGCAGGATTTTCTTGAGGTCTGCTTTACCGTCTCCATTCGTGTCTTTGAGAAAGACAAGATTTGGTTCCTGGGCAACGTACGCGCCGCCATCACCCAACTCAAAACCAGTTGGCAAGTGCAGACCATCGGCAAATGTCTCCATCTTATCGGCTTTACCGTCATCATCTTCATCGATGAAAACCAACAGCTTATCATTTGGTTTATGGGGAGGCAGATACTGCGGATAGCTAGGCATGGTGGCAACCCACAATCGACCCTGAGTATCAAAGGTGAACTGAACAGGATTCTTCAATTCAGGAAAATCAACCTCACTCGCAAACAAGTTAATCTCATACCCTTCAGCAATCGTGAAGTGTTTTTTAGCATCTTCCGGTGGAAGAATATTCACCGGCGTGTTGAAGTTGGTTGGGACATCGTAGAGTTTTCTAGTTTCCGAATAATCGTACTCAGCAGGAACATCACGACCGTTAGCAATAGCCCAAATGCGTTGATCAACCGCCGAAGCCATTTCATCCAATTTGGCTCGCTCATTTTCAATAACATAAGCATCCGTGTAAGGCGGGTTACCATGATCTCGGCGAGACCGTCCACCATATATGTAATAACCGTTTACCGCTCGATAGTTGTGGAAATAGTTAAAGTTCTTCTCTTGAATCTCAGGCAACAAAGCTTCCGCTGTATCATTCCATTTTGAATCGACACCAAACAAAGCTGTCATGAAGTGAGGNGCAAATCGCTTGTAACCATCATCACTGAGATGAACACCATTGAACGTGTANGGCTGATCACTGGCTGCATAGAGTTTCTGTGACAAACTGAGTAAATCGATGAACGGGACATCATGCTGCTTGGCAACGGCTTCCATCGCAGCCGCATAAAGTGCCAAATCCGCATTTTGCACTTCGCCCTTAGGGAGGTTCACATCGCCTGTGTTTTCAAATGCCAGAGGTGAAATAAGAACAACACGCGTTTTACTTTTACCGCTATAATTCTGCTCNAACGTATGAGACAGAAACTGGTCCAGTTCCTGCGTAAACGTAGCCAATCCCGCTGTACTCCGGAATGATTCACTAAATCCAAAGAAGGCGAAGATCACATCAGCTTTTGCCCGAGTCAGATGATNAGCAGGAGTTCCAAAGTCCAGTGAGCGAGGACGGAANCGCACTTCGTCACCATTAAACCCTTGGTTCCGCACCGACAGATTCATCTCTTTGAACTGAGCCTGAAGCAATGCTTCCCAATAACCGAAGTACTGGAATCGCTCGGCAGTATTGCTGCCAATGAAAACAATTCGATCACCCTTTTGTAAATCCACTTGCGCTGCAAGCGTCGGGAGGAATACAAAAATGGTCAAAACCAAAGAGAATAAAGAAGACAGTCGCCTCATCATTTTTTGCCTTATTGGGAATAGTTATTTGCTAACGAATTGATTCGGTTGATGTGATTCAGAAATAGAACATTCCTTGAATCATTCAATGTAATTATAAGCAGGGTGAGCTACTAGCCTCTAAGAGCGACTAGTCTTGTATACCGGGGACAAAATAGAACCGAGGGCGGTGGGCTATCTTAATTCATCCAGCGTCTTCAACGCACAATTCACATGAATCGCTGAACCATANGGTAAGGCATCTTCATCCACCTTAAACATTGGATGATGGACGCTATAAGTTGCACCAATATCCGGATTGCCAACACCTAGGAATGCAAAACAACCGGGCACGCGTTGGGTGTAATACGCAAAGTCTTCACCGCCCATGACCGGTGGCATTTCCATCACCTTGCCTGCACCCAGCACTTCTTCCGTCGCAGCTTTGCCCGCCTCCCAACTCGATGCATCATTACACGTAGGTGGATAATCATTACCGGGAAAACTAACTTCCGCTTCACACTGATTAGCCTGAGCAATACCCTCTGCCACCGCTTTCACTCGTGACTGCAAATGTTTTAAACCCTCGAGCGTCAGCGAGCGAATTGTTCCTTGCAGGTCCATTGAGGGAGGGATCACATTATAGGCACCGCCACCGTGTATCATGGTAACGCTGATGACTCCGGATTCCAGCGGATCTAACTCACGAGAAATTATCGTCTGCAGTTCCACAACGATTTTCGCAGCTGTGGCTACAGNATCAATCGCTTTATGAGGCATTGCTGCATGGCCACCTTTACCATGGACAACGATTTTCAAGGATCCGGCGGCGGCCAGCAGTGTCCCCGCTCGTGCGGCCAACATCCCCGTTGGCAAATCAGCACTGACGTGAAGTCCATAAATACGTTGAACAGCAGGGTTCTCCAGCACTCCTTCATTACTCATCTTTTCACCGCCGGCACCACCTTCTTCCGCAGGCTGAAAAATCAATTTCACCGTTCCCTGAATAAGGCCTTCATTCTCCTTCAAAAGCCGGGCCGCTCCAAGAAGCATTGCGGTATGACAATCATGTCCACAAGCATGCATCTTGCCATCAATCTCACTCTTAAAATCAATATCAGCCTGCTCGTGAATCGGCAATGCNTCCATNTCAGCCCGCAANGCNACACAAGGACCATCCCCATTTCCGATCGTCCCCAGTACNCCTGTNACGGCCAGATCCTTTTGGTATTCAATCCCCAATTCATCAAGAGTNNNCTGGACCAACTTACTCGTTTCAAATTCCTCATACATCAATTCAGGATGCTGATGTAGTTGCCGGCGCAAACCAACAATCCAAGGTTGGATTGCTTTTGCTTTAGATACGATTTGTTGAGCGTTCATCGATACACCTTATGAAATATATTCTTTAGGGCTTGTCAGAGCATGTGCCAATTTTTGTAACCATCCTGCCGCCGGAGCCCCATCCAGTACCTGATGATCAAAGGTCAGACTCAGCGACATGGTGTGTCCAGCGATAACTGCGCCCGCTTCAACCAAGGGCTCAGCAACAATACGTCCAATCCCCAGAATCCCAGCCTGAGGTAGATTAATAACTGGGGTGAAATTGTCAACACCGAGTGTACCCAAACTGGAAATCGTAAATGTGCCACCGGTCAGCTGATCTTCTCCCAAACGTCCGGCACGTGCATCTTGAATCAACTCTGTCGAGTATTCGACAACATCATCGAGCATCAGCTTATCGACCTGATTAATAACCGGTGCCAGAAGACCGTTATCAGTATCAACGGCAAAGGCAATGTTTATCTGGTCATAGACATAAACGCCATCCGCCGTCCAACAAGCATTCAGCTCCGGACATTCACGCAACAGATTGGCGGCAAGCTTCATGATAATATCGTTATAGGATGGCGTTGTGGCTGAAGTTTTGAGACTATCTCGATATGCGATTAATCCTTGCGCATTGAACTTCGTGTTCAGGGTGACCGGAACAGTCTGTTGAGCACTGGCCTGCATCCGTTGTGCCGTAATACGACGAACATTGGTCAGTGGTTTTAAAGTCCCAGACTGAGTGGGAGCGATAATCGCAGAAGAGGCCGTCCCCGCAGGTTGTACCACTCCGTTTTCCACAGCGGCTATTATGTCTCGCTCCCGAATCCGACCATTCCTACCTGTTCCAGAGATTCCGTCCAAGCCTATGCCAAGCTCCTTAGCCTTACGCCTAGCACGTGGTGAAGCAATATTGCGCCGCTTGGATTTAGCGATTGGTGAATTGGCATCTGTCTCATTCCGGGGAGTTGTCATCGCCGGTTCATCCACGGCAGGTGATACCGGTGTCTCCGCAAGCTTGTATTCGGGAGGCGTCTCGCCTTCTTCCAGCAAAAATCCCAGCACCTGGCTAACCAACACAGTATCACCAGCCTGAGGAGCTTCCACAGGAATATGCAAGATTCCGGCATCAAAGGACTCCACTTCCTGAGCCGCTTTTTCACCTTCCAGGACAAACAACATATCACCAGCATTGACGATTTCACCGTTCGCCTTGAGCCACTCGACGAAAGTCCCTTCGTCCATGGACCAGCCGAGCCGGGGTACTACGATTTCGGTTGCCATCTATCGATACCTCTCTACTCTGCTAACAATTCGCGAATCGCCGCGAGAACCGAATCAACATTTGGCACAACAGCTTTTTCAAGAGTCGGCGCATAGGGCGTGGGGGTAAATGCTCCACTGAGTCGCTTGATCGGAGCATCCAAGTCATCGAAGCCATCATCTGCAATCGAGGCTGCGATTTCGGAGGCAATACTACACGGCTGAAAAGATTCATCTACAACCAATAAACGCCCCGTCTTAGCCACCGATTCACAAATAGTTTCTGTATCCAACGGTGAGACTGTTCGCGGATCGACCACCTCGACCGAAATCCCTTCACCCGCTAGTTGTTCAGCCGCTGCTAAAGCATGATGGACCATCAAAGCAACAGCCACTACCGTGACATCTTTCCCCTTACGATGGATTCTGGCCTTACCAAATGGAATTTCATATTGCGCTTCAGGAACAGGTCCTTTGATTGCCATCAACTCCCGATGTTCCAGAAAGAGAACAGGGTCCGTCGAGTGCAAAGCATGGTTAAACAATCCTTTGGCATCGTAAGGTGTCGATGGTGTCACAACTCGCAGACCAGGGATATGAGCATAAATCGAATGATAAATCCCAGAATGATGTGTAGCCGCCGAGTGTCCAATGCCACCACAACCACGAAGCAACACGGGCATTTTGATACGGCCACTGCTCATATATTGCATCTTGGCAATCTGATTGATCATTTCTCCGAAAGCATCATTGATAAAGTCAATGAACATAAAATCGATGACCGGACGCGTTCCGGTCATCGCAGCTCCACAACTGAGCCCAACAAATCCACGTTCGCAAATCGGTGTATCACAAAGCCGTTCCGGACCATATTTCTCGTAAAGTCCGATGGTGGTCATAAAGTTACCACCTCGCTCACCGATACCTTCCCCCATTACCCATATATTAGGGTTCTCAGCCATAGCCGCGTCTAAAGCTTCATGAGTACCACCAACGAAAGTCTGAATTCGATCACCTGGATCGATATCAACAGCTTCTGTCTCTGCGGATGCATCGTAGACATGATCCGTCGCAGTATTACCTGATGGATAAGGACTGGCTTCAGCATTCTTATGTGATTCTTCAATCAACTCCTCCACTTCCTGAGTCACGGCCTGAAGTTCTTCTTCCGTGGCCAGGCCTTCTTCAACCAACCGTTCAGACAAGCGAGCAACGGGACAACGTTGCCGCCACTGGTCAACGTCTTCACGGGTGCGATACGTAAAATCCCCCATACCTTCTGCATGCGCTCGTGTGCGATAGGTTTTGCATTCGATTAGAGTTGGACCTTCACCATTTCGTGCTCGTTCAACTGCCTCACCGGCGATACGATAGATTTCCAAAACGTCATTTCCATCGACTTCAAAACCGGGAATACCGTAATTAGAAGCGCGACGTCCAACATCCGGAATTCCACTGGAGTATTCAAATGCAACTTCGGTAGCAAACTGGTTATTTTCACAAACGAAAATACATGGAAGGTTCCAAATGCTAGCCATGTTGAGACCTTCATGAAACGCACCGTTATTGACGGCACCGTCACCAAAACAGGCAACCGAGACATTGTCTTTTTCCTGAATCTTAAATGTGTAACCACCGCCTGTCGCATGTAGGATACAGGGCCCCACAATCCCACTAGTTCCCATCATCCCAATCTCTGGCTTAAACAAGTGCATGCTTCCACCACGACCGCCACTACATCCACCTTCCCGTCCATAGAGTTCCGCAATCAATTCCTGAGGGTGTAAACCTTTCGCTAGAGCATGCCCGTGACCTCGATGCGTACTAAAAACAACATCTTCTAATCGCAGATGAGCGAAAACACCTGTTGCAATAGCTTCTTCTCCCACATAGGTGTGACACGCACCGTGGACCAGCCCCTGCTGATGAGATTTTGCCAGTCGTTCTTCACACTGCCTAATCACCTGCATGGTGCGATACAGTGACAAGCCCGTTTCTTTATTGATTCCAATCGAAGTCGTCGTCATAAGATCTCTTTTACTTTCTATTCCGCAAATATTTCAGTTCCGACAGAACCGCCGGCGTTCATAGCGAGATTTCCACCATCCATCGGAATGAGCGTTCCTGTAATCCATGAAGATGCGTCCGATGCTAAAAATACCGCCAATCCTTTAATGTCATCTGAACTGCCAAAACGGCCGGATGGGATGCCACTTAGAAATCGCTCTTTGATTCGTGGGTCAGCATCAATTCGTTGTTGCAAACCAGGATTCAAAACCTGAGCTGGTAAAACTGAGTTCACCCGGACACCACGGCCACTCCACTCGGTGCTAAGTTCACGCGTCATCTGTACTACAGCTCCCATCGCCATACTGTAGGCAATGTGCCCCCGACCTAATGCCGTAATACTTGCCAAGGAACCAAGATTGATGATACTGCCGCGACCCTGTTCCAACATGCGTCTACCAGCTTCCTGACAGATACAAAACCGTCCATAGACAATATTCCGCCAGGTCCACTCCACTTCATCGAGTTCGATAATCTCCGGCTTTTTACGAACCGCTTCCCCTGCAATATTGGCTACAAAATCAATACGACCAAAAGTCTCATCGATCTGAGTAAACATCGCTCGAATGGCTTCGGGCGACGAAATATCACAAACCACCGGCAACGCTTTTCGTCCCAGAGCTTCAATCTCCTGAGCCACTGCATGAGCCCCTGCTTCATTGATGTCAGCCAACACGATATCTGAGCCTGCTTCGGCTACCGCCAAAGCGACGGCCTTTCCCATTCCACTGGCAGCACCTGAAACCAGTGACACGCGTCCAGACAGATCAAACATTGAACTCATATTATTCTGTTTCCTTAAATTCTTTAGCCATCTGAGACTTTTGCTTACGGATAAAGCAGAACCAAATCCCTCCCCAGACGGCAAATAATGCGAAGAACCAAAGCACTTCCGGCTTTTGAGCAAACACTAAGGCTGTCATCCCCAAATAGAAAACAGCACATCCAATGACGCCCAGTGAGTGAAACAGACCGGGTCGCAATTCTTTGGGTAGAAAACGATGGTTATTTAACAAAACCAAGACCGCCGTTAACCCCAGGCCAAGATTATTCGTATTGGCCACAGTGAGTACCATTCCCTTGGCGTCTGAGTAATACAGGAATATGGTCTGCATAATAAGTGACCAAACGATATAGGCGACCATAATCCGATAATAGATTTTGCCAACTTGATCAGACTTCATCTTTTCGCGAACCCCCGATACACCGGACCATATGATATCGGTCCAGCGTCGGCAAACATCGTCGATAATCGACATTTGGCTGGGAAGTAAAACGAACAAACCGACCAAGACTGTCAATATCCAAAACAGCTGATTCAGTCCATGTAAATCCGGGGCATTCTTAAGACCATCGGCGGTAATCAGTGCCTGAGCCCAAGCCAGGCCTTCTGTGTCCGAGAAAAATTCGGAGTACTGTGAAAATTCGATGGATATCAATCCTGGAAGTGCCATCCCCATAAAACAGCCCGGTCCCCAAATCATTAACTGATCCGTCAGGATATACCGCCACCAGCCTTTCCACCGAGACAGATTGGTTTCATTGATTTCAAACACTTTTCCAATGTGACTCAACGAAACACCACGGCCACCGACCACACTTGGAATAGCTCCTACTTGGGATCCCATCCCCCAGCCTTTGTCACGCACAAAGTTACTATAAGTGGAGTTACTCAAGCCCCCTCCACCGGCGTAACCGGCAAAAGCACCTAGCACGGCGATGTTTGCCAAAGTGATAAATGGAATGCCATTACCACTAAAAACCGAAGTAATGACATTATCTACATTATCACCATCCCAGTGGCCGTCATCATCCGCATCAATATAAGACAGATGCTTCGAGCTTTTCCCCGATGTTAGGTGGATCGGCAACATGGCTCCGTCTTCCGGACTCTGCATGAACAGTTTCGTGGCTCCCGACGCATCCTGCGCCTGCGACAACGAATATGAAATCTGAATCGGCTTATCACCTTCCGAGGATAATATCAGCTGAGTTAACATTTCATACTTTTGATCTTCTTTATCAACCGTCACTGAAATCTCACCATCTTCAGCGGGACGAATCAAGGCATCATATTTGCCATCACCATCACTATCGTATGTCCGATAAGCCACGCCTTGAGGATGGATGTCACTCATGGCAAATCGTCGTTCTTTCCTATCGAGGTGACCATCACCATCCCAGTCTTCTCCATCATCAAGTACACCATTCTCGTTACCATCTTCCCCACGTTCGACGGGAACATTGCCGAAGGCAAAAAATCCCGAAAAGACCCGCCCCCAATTATTGGGAGAAACAAAGAAAACACCGACAACCAAGCAGAAGGTTAAAACAACAAATACCTTAATTGTCATGACCTTTTCGAGCGTGTTATAAATCTTCCCACCGATAAGCACCGGTATGGCAACTAACCCAAAGAGCGCATAGGAAAGCAACAACAGCGTAACGTTATATTCTTCTCCCGGCACCTCACCGATAAACAATGCCACCACAACTGCTGCAGCCGTTGTCGACAAGGCTGGAATAAGAGCCCCGATATTAAAAAGAGCAAACGTTCCGATCCAGAAACTAGGGCCCGGCTTGTTACGCATGAACCCCGTAAAGACAGGCTCCCCTGTATAGAGTGCATACCGCCCACACTCCATGTTGTAAAAGACTTGACAGATAATCGCGATCGTCGCGATCCACATCAGACTCCCGCCATACTTGGCTGTAATTTCAGGGCCTAACAGCCACTCGCCACCACCAATCTGAATACCGCACATAACGATGCCCGGACCGATGAAGCCCTTGATATTACTCCAACCAAGACGCTTGGGCGCAGTCAGTTCAGCAACCGACCAGGTCGGGAGAGCCGTTTTCGGCAACTGAGAGGACTTGGAATCAGACATGAAGTTTTCATTTTCAGTGAAAAGAGTTACGGGAGATTATTGGGGGGCTTAATGCAGAATGATGGCTCGTCCCGGCCCGCCGTGGCAATCACGAATCTTAATGGCTGCGAAAAGAAAGTATCCTCCCTCCGGAACTTTCTTAACATTAGAAAGAAACTCCACTGCAACCATTTCGTGACTGCCCAATGCCCAATACGTCATCAATGCTCGTTTGGCGTCGACGCCACCAAGATTCGGAGCATCCGTAGCGACACAGCGAATACCACGACTTTTAAGATAAACGATCGTGTCCGGCCCAGGAGCAGGCCAGCCTTCGGCATCGCCTTTGAGTGGGTCTGCCCATAATGCCGTATCTGCTGGCTCTGGCTTGAAATACTTATCGACGTGCCCTGTTTCGAAAATCACCACGTCACCCTTTACCAATGCACCTTGCTTCGCTTCAAATTCTTTGATGTGCGCGACTGTGATCTCAGGAGACAACGGCCAGCTTTTCTTTGTTGTCGACCCAACAAGTTTTCGCACGTTGATGACTCGAGCTTCACCACACGTCCAGTCCAGCGGCACTTTTTCAGTTGTCACGTCGCTGAAGCCACGTTTCCCGTAGGTCTTTTCATACTCTTCCAACCAACCCCGAACTTCAGGGGAATACTGCACTTTGGACCCCGGTGTTGGCAATGCATAAGACGGGGGTACGAGATTCGTTCCCGCCATACTGTCCATCATGTGAGTATGGTGCCACATATCGAGATATTCGGAATACAGGAAGTTTACGTCCAGATAGGGCTGCCGGTGCATCCCGGTTGAAAAGCCGGGATCGGTGAGCGGGTAGCCTTGAGCTAATGTCGGTGAAAGATCAATCGCTCGTTTGTTCCGGGCTGATTCAATCAGACGGACTGGCAACTCACCACCAACGATGGCAAAGGCCCGGCCTTCTGAATAAGCACCATCTTTATGACGGGGATGGAGCAATATATAAAAAGCACCAGTCGGAGGCAAAGCTCCGAGATTGGTTGCACTTTCAGTCCAAATCATTCCATACTTCAATCCGGCGTAGTGAGTCGGTTCAGCGAGCGTTGGAATGGGGCCCATACTAGCACTATCTGTTCCCAATGTCATGACATTACGAGTGGCCAAAAACTCCATGCAATCCGGATCAGGATCAGGATAACCAGGTGCCTTGCCATCTAACGCATCAGAGATATAGCGATGCCCATCCGGGTAGGGTCGATAATAATGATCTGAATAATCACTACGAAACAAGGCAACATCTCCAAAACGCAATTGCCGATGCTGCTTCTCAAATCGTTGAACATGTTCGCGTTTAACCAACGGACTGATGCCATTAGGTGCTTGATTCAAAAGATCACGAACATCGATGACACAAGCTTCACCGCCAAACTGCCAGGGCTCAATTTTGTCGGTGTATGCCAGACCTAATTTGCCCGACTTTGGTCGTTTGAGTTCAGGCCTTGCTACCGAGTGCGGTGGCACGTCCAACTGAGTACCTGTATTTCCATCGATCACTAGCGAATCGACATTGTAGGGACTAGAAGGACCAATCGTACGTTGATGAATAATCTGAAACCGTGGGAATGGAGCGGTTGGCCAAGTCGCCGGATAGTCCGGTGCAACCAGCAAAGAACAATCCACAAACTTCGATTGAGCCGAAGCGGCAGGCACTTTGGCAAATAATACTAGCAACAGTATAAGATACTTCATCTACAATCCTTAACTTTTAGTCGTACTGCCAACTCAATCTGGCATACTCTTAGGATAACAATTTCAAATTGCGATTGTTTAAAAACCTACCGACAGTTTTTAAGCGAGCCAAACAGGTTGCTGTCCGGCCAGTTCCATTGTTTCGCCTAGCTTGGCTCGGACATCAGCGGGCAGATTGATGCCGGATTCCTGACTACGAGCCATGTGAGCCCACTCGAATTCACCCGGAAGAACGACTTGTTCGACACCTTCCGCCGTTTCCACCGCATGGATTTCATCCATCAACTTATTCATTCGCTGTGCATAATCTTCGGCATCAGCTATCACCTTGGTATCCATCACGATGAAGCCAGCGTTATGCCATGACGGCTGGTCAGTCGGATCAAACATCCAACTCCCTACGTCCCACCGCATGTGACCGCCCGGCAATGCACCAGACAAAATTTCACACCACAAGCCAAAGCCATATCCCTTGTGGCCAGCCATCGGAGCCAGTGAAGCATCTGCTGGATAAAGCCCACCATCGGTCGTCGGCTTACCTTCTGAGTCGATCAACCAATTTTCCGGAATTGTTTCTCCTCTCTGCTGAGCCGCATATACCTTACCGCCGGCCACAGCCGCAGTTGCAATATCAAGATTGATGGGATCGCGACCAGGCACCGGTACCCCGTAAGCAATCGGATTACTACCAAGCACAGGGCCTTTAGAACCGGGAGCAGCAACACTTGGAATATCATTGCCTGTCACCATGGCAATAAAACCCTGTCTAGCTGCTTTCTGAGTGTAGTAACCAGCAGCACCAATATGTCCAGTATTCCGCAAGCCAATGTAAGCCACGCCGACATGAGTTGCCTTTTCCATTGCCAGATTGATACTAAACTGACTTCCTACCTGCCCTAAGGCTGACCGACCATCAACAATAGCCCACCCCGGCCCCTCACGTTCAACAACTGGCGAAACATCATGGCGATAACCGCCACCCTGCAACTTACGGACATAACCGCTGAGCAGTTTTGTACCATGAGTGAACACCCCCATAGCATCCGTGGTTGCCAATACTTCAGCAGTATTGGCAGCATCCACTTCACCAACACCAACCGCCTGCAGGACACTCTGTGCATATAATTTCAATTCGTCAAACGTTGGATTCATTTGTCATTCCTTTAGCAGCTATTAATCTAAGGGCTCGCTCTTAACGCAACGGTCGAAAAAATTCTCGCAGGTCGGCCGCCATCTCTTCGGCTCGCTCATGAATAGCAAAATGCCCTCCTGCTTCGTATTCGTTATAGTGCACCACGTTGTAATACATTTCTGCTCGCTTACGCACGATGGGAGCAAGTTCATGGGGATAGGCTGATACGGCTGTCGGCACTTCAATACGTTTACCAGCCGGCAACTCCCAGCCATTGTAATACGATTCACTGTACAACCTGATTGCCGACCAAAACGAGTTGGTGACCCAATAGAGCATCACATTGGTGATCAGCATATCGCGGGGAAAGAGCGTTTCGAAATCGTCATACCAACCTGACCAGTTCCGCCACTTTTCAATGATCCAAGCAGCCAGACCAACCGGAGAATCAGCCATTGCCATTGCCAGAGTCTGGGGACGAGTCATTTGTTGGTGACAGTAGGCACCTTCATCAATCCAGTACTGTTCTACATTTTTCCAGTACCGCAGCATGTCCGGATCTTTGGGTTTGAGCGGTGCCCATTTCATTCCCAAGCCTCGAAGCAGGTCCGGGTCTTTGTCTTCCTCCGGACGTTCGTCTCCCAATCGAGGGAACAGACAATTGAGATGTACACCAATCAGGTTCTCTGCATGATGAAAACCAAATGGGGCCGTAATAAACCCACCCCAGTCACCCCCTTCAATTCCATATTTGGAATATCCCAGCCCTTCCGTCATCAACCGGTCATATTTTTCAGGATGATGTTGAAAACCAAATCCTTGCTGATCCGGATAGTCTGAAAATCCATAACCAATTATCGACGGAATGATCACCGTAAATGCATCTTTGGGATCCCCGCCAAAACTTTCCGGGTCAGTCAGCATTGGCAAAATCTTTAATAGCAGCAGAAAAGACCATGGGTATCCATGCATCATGAGCAAAGGCATCGGGTTCGGGCCCTTACCTTCCTGTTTGATGAAGTGAATACCTAGCCCATCTACATCGGCTTTAAAGTGTTGATACTCGTTAAGCAGAGTTTCCTGCTGGCGCCAGTCATAAGTATGCAGCCAGTAGTCGACCAGTTCTTTCATATAATCGAGATCCACACCCCGATCCCAACCAGTCCCGGTCACTTGCTTGGGAAACCGCGTCATTTCGAGACGACGGCTTAAATCATCTAAGACCTCGTCTGAAACGTTTATGCTATAAGGAGAAACAGAAACTGCCACGCCTACAGTCCATTCACGATATTAGGCAGTGGTTCGGCAGCGATTGCTTTGAGTGCTATTCCCGCAACAGACTCCCGCAAATTCTTAATGGCTTTAGGACTCACGGAAGCAATATGCGACGAAACCATGACATTTGACATTCTCCGGATCGGATGATTCTCAGGCAATGGCTCGGTACTAAATACATCCAAGCCTGCAGCCATAATGTGGCCGGACTGCAGAGCAGCAACTAACGCATCCAGATCCACCAAATCACCGCGTCCGATATTGATCAACCTAGCACCTGGCTTCATCGTAGCCAACGACTCTGCATTCACCATATTCTTCGTTGCCTCTAACGATGGGCAATGCAGTGTCAATATATCGGCCTGAACAAACACATCCTGTTGTGACACCAGTTCGCATCCAAACTCGGCTGCACGTGCGGAACTCACCATTGGATCCGAAGCAATGATTCGGCATTTAAACCCTTTAAGTCTTGCAGCTACTTCCTGACCAATACGCCCCAGACCGACAATTCCAACAGTGATATCACTGAGAGCTACCATGGTTGCGACACCATTAGCCAAGCCCCAATTACCATCCGCAATCAATTGATTGTTGGCTCGAACGTCTCGGGTGGCGGCCAAAATAAACGCGAGTGTATGGTCTGCAACTTCATTGATGCAGTAATCAGGGATATTGCAGACTGGAATACCACGTTCTGCTGCCGCAGCAAAAGCAACGTTGTCGTACCCTATACCATACCGAACAATGGCTTTTGCATTCCGCATGGCTTCCACAACCACCTCATCAACTTTCGCAAACTGCGTAATCACGACATCTGTATCAGAACATAGGTCTATCAACTCCTGCTGCGTCTGACACTTTGCCCCTACCAATTCATGACCGGCACCTTCAATAATCTCACGCTCCGGCTCCAATGAATCAAACGTATAATCGGTCACAACAACTCTTGCCATCCTGAGAACCTTTTCATTAACACTCGATTAGCGGCCAACTTGTAAATTCTTTTCCTATTTTTTTATTCTAAGGACTTGGACTCAACGAATGTTTTTTACACCTCAAATCTATTGAAATAATTAATGTGTGATTCATGAAACGTGTAGGATGATGATTAATTGNTCAACACGCCTTTGANNCCNAGAGCTAGATCACCATGTCAAACTCCTTTGCGGCAATACTTACCATTTCAACCATCTTGCTGGCCCATAGTCATGAATGTCAGGCTGCCAGTACGGATAAGCCAAACATCATCTATATCATGGCCGATGATCTGGGCTATGGTGACGCTGCTCCTTTCGGTAACGAGCGTTGTAAAATCCCAACACCGGGAATGACCCGNCTNGCAGCCGAAGGCATGCGTTTCACNGANGCNCATNCCATCGCCAGCNTCTGCGTTCCCAGTCGACTCGCAATTATGACTGGCNGTTATCCCTGGCGAATCAACGGAATCGGCAAAAGCGGGCCATGGGGTTATATNGCTCCACAATTCAAACCAGGTAGCCACACGCTTGCCCACCTATTAAATGATCAAGGTTATAAAACCGGCTACATCGGTAAATGGCACTTAGGATTGTCGATGGTCACCACGGATGATCAGGTTCAGAAAATCGGTAACATTGATTACTCAAAGCCAGTGACAGCCGGCCCTAACGATCATGGATTTGACTACAGTTTTATTCTTCCTGGTTCTCTCGACATGTTCCCCTATGTCTACCTGAAAAATCAAAGGTTTCTCGGTAAAGTGAATAAGATGCGAGGGTGGAGTGCATTCAATCGTATCGGCCCCACGGAGGAAAACTTTGAAGACTATGAAGTACTGCAAACGTTCCGGGGAGAAGTAAACCAGTTTATTGCCAGGAACGCCAAAGATTCGAAAAACGGGAAGCCCTTCTTCCTTTATTTTGCTCTAACAGCACCTCACACTCCAACAAGCCCTCATCCTGACTTCCAGGGCAAAACCGATCTGGGTATCTACGGTGATTTCGTACATGAAACAGATTACTGTTTGGTTTCAACCATGGAAGCCTTGCAAAAGCACGGTATTGATGACAATACCATCGTTATTTTCACCTCTGACCACGGGCCAGCACCTTATGCCGGGAATATTCTGGAAGCCACNTACAACAATATTAAAGGTCTGGAGAAACAAGGCCACTTTCCGTCAGGCCCGCTGCGGGGTTACAAGTTCTCNGTCTACGAAGGAGGAATGCGAATTCCGTTCCTTATTAAATGGCCCAACCAGATCAAACCAGGATCAACTTGCGACCGCCTGATTGGCCTCAATGACCTCTTGGCAACTATCGCTGATATCACCGGTAGTGAACTCTCGAAAGACCAGGGGGTTGACTCGATTAGTTACCTCCCATTACTAAAAGATCGGAACGCAAAAGCTCCTCGGCAGAACCTACAGATGCAAGGGACGCATGGTTGGGCATACCGAATGGGAGATTGGAAACTATGCCTCTGCCCAGGAAGTGGTGCTCTGGGAGTTTATGGGAATGTTCCTAAACGTGTTGACGCCTGGCCTGCTGCCGTGAAAGAATTTGGTNAAAANCCAACCCGGGAACAGCTAATAGAAGCCCCNTTTGTTCAACTATTCAATCTAAAAGAAGACTTAGGTGAACGGGAGGATGTGTCAAAGCAGAACCCGGAAGTTGTTAAAAAAATGTACGCCTTGATGCGNCAACAATTTACAAATGGAAGAAGCACGCCTGGCCCAAAACAAACCAATGACCGTAATACCCTCAATTACTGGTCTCGCATCCCCTCCGGAATTCTCACCAATTAAAAGACGAAACGATCATGCTTTACATCAAATCACTTTCTGTCATCNCACTACTGAGTCTTTGTCTCCAGCTAAACGGAGCCGAAGTGGAACAACTGACNCCGGAAAANTGGGACNNGTACGTACCAGCCGGAAANGAAGTAGATGCCATTTATGGNGACTATGTTTTACGCAATGACGTGCTCACTGCGATTATCGCACAACCAACCCCGACTCGTAACGCTAACCTGACCATCCGCGAAGTCGGCGGTTGTGTGCTCGACCTAACCAGACATGACTCCAATAATGACCAGTTAGGATGCTACTACCCAACGGGTCAGCAATTTTCATTTAACAATCCGCAAGGAGTTGATATCGTTCTGGCAGAAGAGGGCCTATCTAATGAAGTCGAGATTCATATCACCAGCCAGAAAGAAAGTGATGGAACGTTCGCTCGGGTTATCTACTCAATCGGGAACGGTGATCCAACCCTGAAAGTGATCACTCAGTTTCACAACGACTCTGACAAATCTGTCAAACGTAACCTACAGGACTCCATTCGGGCTGACAGCCCTTTCGTCTTAGGCTCGGAATCTAATATGTTTTGGGCAAACGATCAGTGGTTCAAGCAAGCCTATGGAGTCTGGAGTGGCGAGCGTCAGGTTCAACGNACAGGCAGTGGCGGNCGAATTTTACNGTTCATACAAAATGACCAAACGTCGGTTGTAATTCAGCCCATGCAGCACAGTAACTTCCAAAGGAATCTGGTTCCTGCCGGGAGCCTACTAGAGTTAAAAACAATCTTCAACGACCTCAATAAAGTCGATCAACATGCGGTTCAAATAACCATCACAGATGCCGATGGTCCAATCAGCCATGCCTATGTTAACCTTCAGCAAGGGGACGCCACCATTGGAGATATACGCACTGACCAGGATGGCAACTGCCAATTTTCATTGCCTGGCGGTGAATACACTTTGAGATGTCACGCGACTGGCAGACCTCCTCAGACACTTTCACTCTCAGTCAAAGAGCCGACTCGACAAGTCATCAAACTGAAGCAAGCGGGATATCTCTCAGCACGTATCACGGATGGAAACGGGCGGCCCATTTATGCCAAGCTTTCTTTTCTGGGACTAAAAGAGACTGCAACACCGGAGTTTGCCCCAAAACAGAATGCCATTTTCGCCGAAAATCTGATTTATGCAAACAATGGAAACGTACATCACCCACTTCTCCCAGGCAGCTATCGAGTCATCATCAGTCATGGCCCTGAATTCAATGCCGATATACAAACCATCGTCATACAGGAAGGTGAAACGACAACCCTCAAATCTTCACTCGATCATGTCGTCGACACGCGTGGATGGATCAGTGCAGACTTCCATACCCATAGCTCGCCGTCCGGTGATAACACGACGGACCAGTATGGACGCGTGATAACGCTACTCGCTGAAAACATTGAGTACTCTCCTGCCACAGAACATCAGCGTATCGATTCATTTACGCCGATCCTGAAGGAACTACGTGCTGAACATCTAATGGGAACAGTCACCGGAATGGAACTCACCGGCCGCGTACTACCCGTCAACCACCAGAATGCCTTTCCACTGATTCACATCCCTCGAACCCAGGATGGGGGTGGGCCAGTCATTGACGATAATCCCGTGACTCAAATCAAGCGTCTTAAAGGTTGGAATAACAACAGCAACAAAATCGTCCAGGAAGACCATCCTGCTTTAATGCAGATTTGGCGCGATAAAGATACCGACAACAAAGCGGACGGCGGTTTCCGGGAAATGCTTAGCTATATGGACTCCATGGAAGTTCATCCTCCACAGTCCATTTTCCGGGTCGCGGAAGAATCGACGCCTTCCAGTTCTCGTGATCCAGTCATGTTTTATTGGATGCAGTTAATCAATAAAGGATACCGTATTACGGGTGTAGTGAACTCAGACTGTCACTACAACAATCACGACGCCGGCTATCTAAGAAACTACGTCCTTTCCCCAACCGATAATCCGGGGCGTATCAAGACGGCTAATATTATTTCTGCCTGTCGCCAGGGAAACATTGTGATGTCCAATGGCCCGTTTTTAGAAGTCCGTGTTTCGACAGATAAAAAGTCTCAAGCTGTTCCCGGGGACGATCTCATCGCAACGTCCGGTAAAGTCAAGATATCGATTCGTGTACAATGTCCGAACTGGTTTGATATTAACCGGGTTCAGGTCTTCCTCAATGGCCGAATGGCTAAAGAACTAAACTTTACTCGACGCACTCAGCCAGAGATGTTCCCTGCCACATCAGTCATGCGATTTAATGAAACGATTGAAATTGAATTGAAGGAAGATACCCATATGATCGTGGCTACTATCGGTGAAGATTTACAAATCGGGCCGGTGCAGGGTGAACGGCGAGGGGCCGATGCACCGACAGCCGTCGCGAACCCGGTCTTTGTAGATATTGACGGAAACGGCTTCCAATTCAACAACGACAATCTAGGTATCGATCTCGACGCGGAATAAAAATAGGGAAAGACTATGGATCTGGGATTAACCGGCAAAGTTGCTGTGGTGACTGGCGGCTCAAAAGGTATTGGCGAAGCCATCACTCGTACGCTCTTGGCAGAGGGGGCTCACGTCGCCAATGTAAACCGCTCTAGTACGGAAGGTGAAGCGTTAGAAGCTGAGTACGCAGCGAAAGGTCAACGCTGTAAATTCATTCAGGGTGACCTGACCCAAATGGATGCTTGCGAGTTGGCAGTCAAAACCACTTTGGCTGAGTTTGGAACAATCGATATCCTGATCAACAATGCCGGCGTGAATGATGGGGTCTCATTAACGGATGGCCCGAAAGCATTTCTGAGTTCACTACAAAACAATTTGATTCATTACTATGCGATGGCTCATTATGCTCTTGAGGCGTTGAAAAAATCGCAAGGTGCCATCATCAACATTAGCAGTAAAGTTGCCACCACAGGGCAGGGAGGCACAAGTGGATATGCAGCCTCTAAAGGTGGTATTAACGGGATGACTCGTGAATGGGCATTAGATTTAGCTGCCGACAATATTCGTGTGAATACCGTTGTCCCTGCCGAAACCTGGACACCCTTATACGCTGAATTGATTGACCAGTCTTCTGATCCTGCCGCAGCTCGGAAGCAAATCGAAGATATCATTCCTCTCGGAAACCGGTTTACCAGCTCGCAGGAAATCGCAGATATGGTGGTTTTCCTAGCCTCACAACGCTCCCTTCATACCACTGGACAAATTCACTATGTGGACGGTGGATATACACACTTGGATCGGAAATACACCTCCAGATCGAATAACGTCGACCTTTCCAAATAGTCGTTACGTATTGAATCCAATTGAGTTTTGATCTCCCCTGAGTAGGCTGAATGATATATTACAAATAGTTGACCTTCCTCCGGATTCCCCCGTTACGGTACTCATCTTGTTCCTATCAAGATTAATTGCGACATTCTCTATTGGCCTCGCTTTAGTGGGCTGTAATTCCAAACAGGAATCAAATACTAACTCCGTCGTCGATGGCACTAGTACGGCCAAAGCTTCCAACACGGCCGTCAATGATCAGATGCTGGCAATCCCCGAAGAAGATGCCAAATATCTGCAAGATGTCGAACACTTCGGCGGATTCGTGTTGGGCGACCGGGCGTTTCCGAAAATCAATGAAGCCATCCAACAACAGGATTGGGAAACCTTCGAGACTTTCTTTTCTCCTGAATTTGAAGGGCAGATCTTTGTGTGGGAAAAAGCAACAGCCCACCCATTTGATTTTGCTAATTTCCATACCTGGACTTCCGAATCTTCCCGGACGCGACTAAACCGAACTGAGTTTGTAAATGCGATCAAAGAATTACGGGAGCGTTTCACCGAATTGGAACGTTCCGGATTCAAAGTAATGCAGATGAAACCGGAACATTATGGCGAATTCGACAAACCATGGAACGGTAGTTTTAAGCTTTCGATGGCCGGCAAGAATCCGGATGGTGACATCGCCTTTCTGTCCCTGAAATTCTCCTGTCGCATTAAGGCTATCTCGGAAGAAACTCCGGATGCTAAAGAATATATCCTCAGCTGTATCCCCTATGAAGGCAAACATGGTACGGCTGAGAATTTCCTCATGGAGGATATAACAGACCGTACAGGCATCACCAACCTGGGGCTACGTGACAATTGGAAACACGATTACAGCGAAGGCCAAACTCGCCCCTTTGTGACCGGTGGTATCTTTGCCAACGATTTCAATCGGGACGGAAATACGGATTTCCTGCTAACCGATCTGGATGGACTGTTCTTCTATGTGGGCGATGAAAATGGGAACTTCAAAGAGCAATCCATTCAGATCGGATTACAACGATTCATCAAAGAGCCCGTGGCTGTGGTCGGTGACTTTAACAACGACACCTTTGAAGACCTGATCATTGGCCAGTCAATGTATGTCAACGAAGCGGGCGAACAATTCCGCAAGCTAGCCCAAGAGGAGTTTAACGTTCCACTCGCGAAACGACTTGGAAGTATCGCCGTCGTCGATTTTGACAAGGATGGAATGCTTGACTTCATGGAAGTCGGAGTGGTCGTCAAAGAGGGTGCTCATGGCTGGATTAACGTCGACGAAAGAACTGAACGAGCAACCGAAAACCGTCTCTGGAAGAACCTTGGTAATTTCAAATTTAAAAATGTCACCGAACAATCCAATACGATCGGACTGGGGACAGGAGCGTTTTCAGCCGTTTGGTTTGATGCCAACGGTGACCAATGGCCTGATTTCATGTCTGCCTGTGAATTTGGTCGTAATGATTACTTTCTCAATCAAGGCGACGGAACATTTACTCTGGCTGAACTTCCTGGATCTCATGGGGGGTTTTCCATGGGTATCACTATTGCTGATATCGACAATGATGGATTCGGAGATCCGTATCTGGCCAACATGTACTCCAAAGCAGGCGAAAGAATCGTAGGAAATATCCGATCCAACCTTTACGAAAACTATGCCCATGATGTGGCAGAGCAATTGCAGGAATTCGTCTCCGGCAACGAGTTGTATCACAATAACGGGGACGGCACCTTTAAACGAATTGGACGTGAAGTCGGAGTCAATGATATCGGCTGGGCTTATGGAACAGGAGCAGTCGACCTGAACGGCGATGGCTTTCAGGAAATCTATGCTCCGGTTGGCTTCCAGAGCGTCACCGAAGATAAGCCGGATGGTTGACGTTGTGTTTGGTTGGCTGTCGTGTCACAGCCATTCAGCTGTACTACTTCGGTGCCTGAGCTTAGGGATGTTGACGAAGACAATGGCGAGTTTTGGGTAGGCAACCCGTTCATGTTCTCCAATGTTAAAGAAAATCTGAGTGCTTATGAGCGTAATGGATGCTTCCTTAACGACCGCAATGGATCTTTTCTAGACATGTCTTATCTCTCTGGCAGTGATAACCGTGGGGATTCACGGACGATCGTCAGTGCTGACATTAACAAGGACGGGATGCCGGAGCTATTGGTTCGGCAGGTGGGTGGCGGAGCAATTGTTGTTTACAAAAATAACTTTCCCAAAACGAACTGGCTCACCATCTCGCTACAAGGCGCCCAAAGTAACTCAGCCGGAATTGGAGCTAAGGTCGTAGTCACCGCTGGGGACTTAACTGTCAAACGTGAACTCTACCCAGTCGTTAACTTCCTTTCTCAGGCACCGGCTAGTGTGCATGTTGGTCTACAAAACCATGCCAAAATAGATTCTGTAAAAATACTCTGGCCGTCAGGGGAAGAAACCACGCTGACGGACATTGACTCCAATCAGCATCTACGGGTTTTTGAATCTGACGGGCATACGGAAGCTCTTTGACGACCTAGCTTGCTGACCAAATCCAAGTTCCATTCATGCCAATTCGTCGGCTATAATACAGGAACTGCACTGGGTAGCATGTCTCCGTCTACATGCGGAGTGCGTATTCGCAAATTGAAATTTCATTGTTTTCGTAACTGGTGATTTACAATGGCCAATCGTCATTTTCCGGCTTTAGTATTTGGACTCTGCATTGCTACTCTAACGCCCTCAGCAGCCTCCGCTCAGCAAGTGGACTTTGATCGAGACATTCGTCCAATCTTATCAAACCACTGTTTTGCTTGTCATGGTCCGGACGAGAACGCGCGCCAAGCCGAACTTCGTCTCGATGATAAAGACAGTGTCTTTGCTCAACGGGACGTTGCTCTCATTCAGCCTGGCAAAGCTGCCGCCAGTGAGCTGTTTCGCCGAATTTCATCGACCGACGAAAATGAAATGATGCCGCCGGCTGATTTCCGCAAAAGGCTGAATAGCAAGCAAATCGAATTAATCCGTCAATGGATTGANCAGGGGGCCGAATGGAAGCAGCATTGGGCCTGGACTGCTCCTAATCGCCCGGAGGTCCCAAAATCCGGTAAGCGTGGAGTTTCTAATGCCATCGACAGCTTTATCCTCCAGCAATTAACCGAAGAAGCATTGGCGATGAGCGAGCCAGCTGACCGGGTGACGTTGATTCGTCGCCTCAGTTTTGACCTTTTAGGACTTCCGCCGAGTACCGAAGAAGTTGCCGAGTTTGTAAACGATAAAGACCCTCAAGCTTATACGAATCTCGTTAAACGCTTACTGGACAAACCGCAGTATGGNGAACGACTTGCGATGTATTGGCTAGATATCGTTCGCTATGCAGACAGCAACGGCTACCATGCCGACAAAACGCGGCAAATCGCTCCTTACCGAGATTATGTCATCAACNCTTTCAACTCCAATAAGCCATATGATCAATTTGTTCGGGAGCAATTAGGGGGAGACTTGCTGCAGGATGCAACCATGGAACAACAAGTAGCCTCCGGCTTCAACATGCTGCTTCAAACCACTGACGAAGGTGGTGCTCAGGCAAAAGAGTACTTAGCTAAGTACTCCGCTGACCGCGTCCGTAACACCGCATCTATCTTTCTGGGAGTCACGCTGGGATGTGCCGAATGTCACGACCATAAGTATGACCCNTTCACTACACAGGANTTTTACAACTTCGCNTCGTTCTTTGCTGACATNAATGAAGTCGGAGTAGGAAATGCTCCGGCGTTTCCAGTCATCAATGGAATGCTAGCCGACCAGATTGCTGAGAAGAACAGCATCATTGCTGAAAAACAAAATGCCCTGAATATCGCAGCACGCGAGATCTCAGATTCCCGCAAGGNATGGGAAGCCGAATTGGCGAAACAAGCCGACACCAGTATCACTGCCGGCAAGTGGCAATATATTGGTCCAATCGTGGCCGCAAGTTTTGATGAAGCCCATGACAAATCATTCGTCAACGAAGTCGAAGTAGTCGATCTGTCTGCTTCCATTGGTGACAAGAAATGGGGTGAAAAAGACTTTACCGATGGTACGATCCATGCTCTCGANCAGACTCCAAATACCGCTCATTATCTGCAGCGTACTCTCACCGTAAAAGCTGCCACGAAAATTGAACTGCGATTTGGCAGCGACGATGGGATTCGGGTTTGGCTTAATCAAAAGGAAGTTTTAAACAATAANGTTNCCCGNGGNCCTGCTGCCGACCAGGAGAAAATCACTGTCGATCTTCAGGAAGGTAGCAACACACTGCTCCTTAAGATTTCACAGGGAACTGGGGGNGCAGGCTTCTATTACGCCCATGACAATNGTGGTGTTCCCGCCGATATCGGTGCGATCCTTGTGAAGGCTGAGCGAACAGAAGCCGAACAAAGCAAGCTTTCCGATTACTATCGCGACCATAGCACAAACCTGAAGCCCCAACGGGACGAGATCACTCAGTTGCAAAAGCAATTGGAACAGTTAAACAATTCAGCCCCACGTACTTTAATGACTCGAGTCCGGGAACCTAGAATGATTCGTGTTCTCCCTCGTGGTAACTGGATGGATGATTCAGGAACTGAAGCTTCACCGACCGTGCCAGGTTTTATGAAACCAATGGCTATCGAAGACAGACGTCCCAACCGTCTGGATCTGGCCGACTGGATGGTCGANCCGGATAATCCGCTTACTTCTCGAGTCGTTGTCAATCGACTTTGGAAACTGTTCTTTGGACACGGACTGGCTGAACCTCTGGATGACTTGGGGGCGCAAGGCACACGACCTACGCATCCCGAACTACTCGACTGGCTATCGGTTGAGCTTGTCGAAAATGGCTGGAACCTGAAACACGTCATCAATCTTATTGTGAACTCAAGCACCTACCAGCAATCTTCCACAATGACAGCCGAGTTGGCAGCGATAGATCCCTATAACTACAAATATGCTCGTCAAAGCCAGTTCCGATTGGATGCTGAAATGATTCGCGATACTGCCTTGTCCATTAGTGGCCTGCTTTCAGAAAAACTTGGNGGATCGAGTGTAAAACCTTATCAACCCGCAGGCTATTGGAAGCACATGAATTTCCCAAAACGAACCTGGCAGATGTCTGGGGGTGATGAAATTTATCGACGAGGTTTATACACCCACTGGCAACGAATGTTCCTACATCCNTCCCTCTTAGCATTCGACGCTCCTAGTCGTGAAGAATGTACTGTCAGTCGGCCTCGTTCGAATACTCCACAACAGGCTTTAGTCCTGCTCAACGACCCGACTTATGTAGAGGCGGCCAGGGCCTTTGCGGAACGCATTCTGGTGGATGGAGGACCAGATGATTCAAGTAAGCTTAACTGGGCCATCCAGACAGCACTGTCACGAAACGTAAATCCAAATGAAGCTAACGTGTTGCTGAATGTACTGACAAAACATCTCGAAAACTATAAAGCAGATCCCCAGGCTGCAGACGAATACCTGACTGTGGGTCGTCGAGCGTTAGCAGCGAACATCGATAAGAGTGAACTGGCGGCCTGGACATCTGTCGCGCGTATTATTCTCAATCTGCATGAAACCATTACCCGCAATTAAATCTTTTAGTTGCGGCTACAAAATAAACCGGAGGTCATTCCCATGGCTAACAATTCATTCTCTTTGAACCGTCGCTGTTTTCTGGGACAAGGTGCGCAGGGGGTAGGTGTTTATGCACTCGCATCACTCTTTGGACAAACGCAAGGCGCTGAGGTCGACGTTCCTCGCTGGCCCGGGATCCTCAATGGCAAACTTCACCGGGAAGCCAAAGCAAAACGGGTCATTTTCATGACAATGGCTGGTGGAATGAGCCATTTAGAAACGTTTGACAATAAGCCTAAACTACGTGAGCTTGATGGGCAGCCAATGCCTGAATCCTACACGAAAGGACAGCCAATCGCTCAGTTGCAGAACCGTGAATTACGATGCCTTGGTGGTCAACACGAATTCAAGAAACATGGTGAATCCGGTAATGAACTTTCTGCTATTTGGGAGCATCTTGGCAGCGTTGCGGATGACATTGCGATCATTCGATCATTGAAGACTGAAGCTATCAATCACGACCCGGCTCACACTTTCATGAATACCGGGACAACCATCAGCGGGCGTCCGTCGATGGGTTCCTGGCTAACCTATGGCCTAGGCTCCGAAACAGAAAACCTACCAGGCTTCGTCGTACTCACCTCATCCGGGGGTGGGCAGGACCAACCAATTGCTTCGCGGCAATGGCACAGTGGTTTTCTACCAAGTCGTTTTCAGGGTGTTCACTTTCACAGTCAGGGAGATCCTGTGCTGTATGTAAACAATCCTCCCGGAATCGATCGGGAAGGGCAGGGCGACATCGTGAAAGCAGTACAGCAATTAAATCAATTCCGTGGTGCAGTCGTAAACGATCCCGAAATTACCACCCGTATTAGCCAATATGAAATGGCATTCCGCATGCAGGCAAGTGTACCGGGTTTGATGGACACTAGCGATGAAACCCAGGCAACGATGGATCTGTATGGCACAAAAGGTGCTGATGGCACTTTCGCAGCAAACTGTCTGCTGGCTCGCCGTCTGGCCGAACGGGGTTGCCGCTTCATTCAGCTTTACCACCGCGGTTGGGATCATCATGGTAATGTGAAAGGTGCTAGTCAAAATACAGCTAAACTAATTGACCAGGGAATCTCAGCGTTGATTAAAGATCTCAAGCAACGTGACATGTTCGATGACACGTTAATCGTTTTTGCCAGTGAATTCGGTCGAACACCGATGGCTCAGGGCAATGGTCGGGATCACCATATTAAGGGTTATTCGATCTTTCTGGCNGGCGGAGGAATNAAACCCGGAACGACAGTNGGGGCCACAGACGACCTTGGATATNATGCGGTCGAAGATGTNGTCACCGTCCATGACCTGCACGCAACCATGCTACACCTGTTAGGCATCGACCATGAGCGTATGACAACCCAATTCCAGGGACGAGATTTCCGTCTCACAGACGTTCATGGAACTGTCGTCGACAAACTACTGGCCTAGGCCAAACCTGAATGCCTACAGAATAATCTCGTCTATTACTTTGCCACCCACGTCGGTGAGTCGGAAGTCTCGTCCCTGATGGCGATAAGTCAGNTTCGTATGATCCACTCCCAACGTTTGAAGAACCGTGGCGTGAATGTCATGCACCNNAATTTTACTGTCTTGGGCATGAAATCCNAATTCGTCGGTCGATCCGTATACGGTACCACCTTTGATACCACCGCCCGCCATCCACATAGTAAAACCATGCGGATGATGATCGCGTCCCCAATTCTCACCACTGCCCTGAATCACCGGCGTCCTGCCAAACTCACCGCCCCAAATGACAAGTGTTTCATCGAGCATGCCACGCTGTTCAAGATCTTGAAGTAATGCAGCAATGGGTTGATCAACAGCAGTACACTGACGGCTATGCTGTGATCGCAAGCCATCGTGAGAATCCCATCCCATATCATACAGTTGAACGTATCGAACTCCACTTTCGACCATCCTTCGAGCGAGTAAACAGTTCCGGGCAAAGGATGGCTTTTTCTCCTCCACTCCNTATTGTTCCAAAGTCGCAGCAGTTTCACTTTTCAAATTCATTAGACGAGGTGTTTCTGCTTGCATACGAAAGGCAAGCTCGTATTGCTTCATACGAGCTCTAATTTCAGGGTCACCTGTCTCTTGAAATCTCTTCTCATTCATCCAACGCATCAAATTCAATTGGCGTTGTCGATCCTCTCGAAAAACCCAGTCGNGATTCNTCAAAAACAAAATAGGACTGCCCGTATTCCTCAATTCAACTCCCTGATGATTGGTTGGTAAAAACCCGCTCGACCAGTANCTGGTAAGCAGCGGCTGCCTTTTTACACCGGAAGTCATGACGATATAGGCAGGCATCTCCTCCGTTAAATTCCCTAGACCGTAGCTAATCCAGGAACCCATCGTCGGGCGACCTACCCGCGAATCTCCCGTGTTGAGGAAATTGACAGCCGGGTCATGATTAAAGACCCGGCTGTGAACGGAACGCAAGACCGCTAACTTATCGACTTGAGTAGCCAGGTGAGGAAAAAGCTCGGACACGGCAATGCCGGACTCACCATAGCTATTAAATTTAAATGGGGAACCCTGCAGTTTAGGTTGTCCGATCGAAGATGGAATCATCGCAAAGTGGATATCTTTAATGTAGGACTCAGGGATCGGCTGGCCACTAAGCCTTGTCAACACCGGCTTAGGGTCAAATGTATCAACGTGCGAAGGCCCCCCGGACATGAAAAGATAAATAACGCTTTTTGCTTTGGGGGTAAAGTGTTGAACGGACTGGTCCTTCTCATCAGCGAAAACCCCCATGCTAGACAATGCCGCTAAAGACAAAACACCCGAGGAAGTCGTCAGCATTTGGCGACGAGTTGCTTGTTGTTTACTCATTNNATTACTCCCTCGTTAACGCTTCATCNAGGTTTAANAGCACCTGNACAATTTGAAACAACGAATCCCCCTCATTNACGGTTAAGTATGAGATGAATGTCTTGAGCTCTTTGGAGTCGGGATGTCTGGAAAGTATTAGCCGGAATGCCAGATCAACGCGTTCTTCCACATCGGAGGAAGCTTGGCTTACCCTGTTGGCAATATCCCCAGCATAACGATCCATGTTAAAGTCATTCATCANGGCTAACGCCTGCAAAGGAGTATTTGTTGTGAAACGAGTCACGACACAACGCTCGCGACTGGGGNCATCAAAAAGAACAGACATCGGGTAAGGTGACATACGCTGCCAAAAAGTGTAAAGAGAACGACGGTATTGTTCCTGTTCACTCGAAGCCACCCATTTACCAGCGGTGGTATCNCGGTATTGTCCAACTCCCTCTGGCTGTACCGGAAATACGCTGGGACCGCCGATCAGGGGATCTAATCGACCGCTAGCCTGTACCGCGAGGTCACGAATCTGTTCGGCTGACAACCGAAATCTGGAAGCCCGGCTCAACAGACGGTTNTCCGGATCAATCCTGTNTTTCAAATCATNCCTGACAGANGCTTGCTGGTAGACCGCTGAATTTAAGATCAATCGGTGAANATGTTTCATATTCCAGCCGCTCTCAATAAATTCANTCGCCAACCAATCTAACAGATCCGGGTGACTGGGGTATTCTCCCTGAACCCCAAAGTCGTCAGCAGTTCCGACTATCCCCTGTCCAAAGTATTGTTGCCAAATTTTGTTTACCGCCACACGTGCAACGAGAGGATTCCGGCGGTCGAATAATCCTCGAGCAAAGGTGAGTCGTGAAATCGGTTGTTCCCGGCCATGACCCAGAATTGCTGGAACCCCGGGNAAAACACGCTCCCCTCGGTTTTCAAAATCTCCTCGTANATGCACATAGGTTTCCCGCGGTTCCGGCAACTCATCCATAATTTGNGCNTCNACGAATNGAGTNGGTAATTTCCTAAGAGCCTGCTCGTGACGTTGAATTCTTCGTGTTTGTTCATCAAGAAAACTTTCCGCCAGTTGCTGGTAATACCACAGAAGCTCATCTGAAAGTAAATCCGCGGCGAAGGCATCATGGATTTCCCGATGTTTTGTTCTCGTTAAACCGATTAACTGCAGACCTGACAGTGGTCTGTCAAATATCACAAGGTCTTTAATTTNCCCTTTCAAAAAAAATCCGTTTGGAGTGGAAGAATTATCAAAACCACCTCCAATACTAAGGGGCAAAGGGGATGTGGCAATGGAATTCACAAGTTCTCCTGTCAATTCCGCCTTCTCATCCAACACACCATCGACNTATAACCTTAAAGATTTCCCGGCATCGTAACTAACNCCCACATGATGCCATTGATCATCATTAACCGGGATCGAACCATAAAGAANGGCTCCGCGAAATGGATGTTGGTTCTGTGATAGCCAGACATAAAGATTGCCTGGTTTACTTTTTGGATCTTTTTGGCCACCAATCCCAAACACATAGGAACGACGCTCAGATTTCCAATCGTACTTACTGACGAGATCAGCTTCNGCTTGCTTCGTTTTNACCCACATTCCGATGGAGAAACTATCTGATATTTCCGGAGTCTCTTCTTTTCGAACCAGATGAGCTTTCGAGCCTGTCAGGGATAATTCATTAATTACCAAAGCTGGGCTTTGAAATACCTTGATGGATTGGGGATTATTACTCCAAAGATGAAGGCTGGATAGAATTTCAGCTGGATCCTTTGTTTGAAATTCGTCGGTCTTCGATGGCGTTTGCTTCAATCGAGCTAGTTCTGATTTGTTGTAGTTAATTAACCGTTTAACGGTAGGTGGTAATACATTGATCCTCGGACCATGGACATCAAAACGCTCTCCCAGATGCGGAACGTTATTAAAGACCGCGAANAACTCGTAGTACTCTTTCTGCGAAATTGGATCGTATTTATGGTCATGACATTCAGCGCATCCCAGNGTTAGCCCCANCCAAACTTTCCCGGTAGTCTCAAGACGATCCACGATTCCTTTNACTCTAAATTCCTCTTTCCGAGGATTATTCCCTAATGCCTGCATCGAATTACGATGGAAGCCGGTTGCAATCAGTTGTGCTTCTGTCGGCGATTCCAGCATGTCGCCAGCCAGTTGCTCAATGGTAAATTCGTCGTACGGAATATTACTATTAAATGCTTTCACGACCCAGTCACGGAACAACCACATCGTTCTTGGTTTATCAGCAGCATGTCCACTTGTGTCTGCATACCGCGCAGCATCCAACCACCAAACCGCCTGATGCTCACCATAAGACTCCTTGGCAAGAAAGTACTCCACCCATCGGGGCCAATCTTTAAACGAGTGATTGAAATCTTCCATTTCTTCAAGCGTTGGTGGAAGTCCTGTCGTATCCAAAGCAAGTCTTCTTAGAAGCGTGGAGACATTNGCTCTGGCAGCAGGGGATAATCCGTGGTCATCCAACTTTNTCAGTACGAAGTAGTCGATCGGNTTAAGGGGCCACCTTCTGTTTTTTACGGATGGCACGTCGGGCCGCACTGGAGGAGTAAAAGACCAGTGNTTGGTTACTTTGGCNCCCGCCATAATCCATTCTTTAATCAGCAACTGTTGAGCTTGGGTTAGTGGATCTCCATGGTCCGGCGGCGGCATCCTGTTTTCATCCTGGACAATAAGACGTTGCCAAAGAGGGCTTGCTTCCACAGCNCCTGGACGAATCAAAATCCGGCTGCCCTTCGGATAGATGATCTGACCAATCTCATCCAAACGCAAATCAGCCTTGCGTGTTTTGGCATCGGGACCATGACACTCATAGCAGTGCTTCGCAAAGATTGGAGCAATGTCACGTGAATAATCCATACCTCCCCTCTGGGCAAGTGCCGNATCGAAACACATGCAAAAGGAGAGAAACGCTAGTGAACGAAGATAGATGCTCAAGACTAACTGTAGACTCATGATTCAGGGACGAAGGGGGAGAAGACTAAACTTCACTATAACAAATGCTTAAATCTGTTCCTGCTTAAAGAGCTAATTCCTCTTCCAACTTGTTGACTGCCGAGGCTCACGGGAATAGGCTAAACAGTCCTACCTAAAAGAGTGGTGGCTTCACGATGCAGCCATAATCAATGTCACGATGACGCTTACCCTTGTCCAGCAGCGCTATGGCGATGTTGGCCCCACCAGGGCACTCATGAAACCTTCCTACCCGATTANATTACCAGCTTTGCTAGTTCCTGCTTCAACGGAACTGGATACTCCTGTGCGNCTGAACAAATACCCTGTGCTGTTGGGCCGCAGTGAATCTGCTGACATTCGCCTCGACGACCGCTGGTTGAGCCGGAATCATTGTGAAATTGACATTACCGATGGCGAGTTGATCATTCGTGATCTCGGCTCGAAACATGGTACCTACGTCAATGAATCCCAGATTGATGAAACAACGATTGAATCAGGTGACGAACTAAGAATTGGAATCACTCGGTTTGTCGTCGAGATTCCAAAAGAATAGAATCACAGTATTGTTGAATACGATCCTCAACGCAGGATCTTCCAAAACTGACCAATACAGGATTCTCANCGTGGTTAAAACTGCAAGTACAATGCTGCCGCTTGGCACACAGGCTCCCGATTTTTCTTTGGTAAATACCGATAGCCAGACAGTCTCNCTGTCGGACTTTTCCGGNAAACCGGCGTTGCTGGTTATGTTCATCTGCAATCACTGTCCGTTTGTAAAGCATATTGCNGAGGAGTTGTCAGTGCTTGGACGTGANTACCAATCACGTGGCGCCGGCATTGTAGCGATTAGTAGTAACGACTCCACAAAGCACCCAGAAGATTCCCCTGAGCAAATGGTCCACGAATCCGAAAATCGTGGCTATGTTTTCCCGTATCTGTTCGACGAAGATCAGGCAGTTGCTAAAGCATATAAAGCTGCATGTACACCTGACTTCTTCTTGTTTGACGGGGAGCAGAAACTCGCATACCGAGGACAATTGGATGCAAGCCGTCCAGGAAATGGCATTCCTGTCACTGGAACCGATTTGCGAAGTGCACTGGATGCCATCCTCAGTGGCCAACCTGTTACTGAAAATCAGACTCCAAGCATCGGCTGCAACATCAAATGGGTGGAATCGAAAGAACCTGAGTATTTCCTTCCCAACGGAATAGATGGTTAGCGGAAAGTCTGCCATCAAACGGGCTAATCAAGGCGGAGCCGTTTTAAGTGTTTTTAGCTGGAAAATCCAGAAACACTTTGAGGGCTCCGTCTTGCCGTTGACTGAAAACTTCAAAGGCTTCCTGGATATCTTTAAGCTGCATGTGATGGGTAATGATGGGTGATACATCCACACGGCCTTCAGCAATCCAACGCATCGCCAATGGAAAGTCAATTTCGAAATCCGGAACAACACTGGCATAAAGTGTAATATTCTTCCAAAAGAGTTTATACAAGCTGATCTCTTGTAAAGTCTGAGTGGGAACTCCAAAGAAGAAAACACTACCATGCTCTTTGCAGATTTCCAGGCAAAGGTTGACGACCTGCTCACGGTGACCAACACATTCGATAACCAGGTCCGGCTTTTGACCACCAAGAGTTTTCTGGACCTCTGCAGCAATCTCCTCATCACTTTGCCCCGCACTCACCTGCAATATATCGGTTGCTCCCATTTGAGGAGATACCTCGAGACGCTCAGCATTCAGGTCCACTCCAACAATCTGGCGACAACCGAGTTGTTTTAAAGTACAATTCCACAATTGGCCCATTGGCCCCTGGCCGATGACTGCCACGTTGAGTCCCAGCAGATTTGGTAAACGGCGTGTTGCAAAAAGAACCGTGCCTAGTGGTTGAGCGAGTAAAGCTTCACGAAGGTCCGGCCTGGTATCCACAGCGATTGCCTGCTTCTCGGTACAGACAAATCGTTCCTGAAGTCCCATTTGACGATAGGGGACGCACAAGACCTGTTCACCCACTTTGAATTTACTTCCGTTGGTATCAACAACTGTGCCAATCATTTCATGTAGTGAATGACCAATCTCTGGCTTGTAGGCAGGGTTATCTGCCTCGAAGTAGAGCAGATCGGATCCGCAAAGGCAGGCTAGTTCGGGCTGAAAAATAATATCGCCGCCTTCACTGCCCTGAAGATTCGGTTCTTCGATATCGATCATCCGAATCTGTTTCTCACCATAGATTTCTGCAGCTAACACAATCCCGTTCCTAACTTGTTAAAAGCAAACGCAACCATCAAAAGTGCGTCTGCGTCTTCATCACTTGTCTATCTACACTTCAATTTACCTTTCCCGGGAAGCGGATTACAGTACCACGAAGAGCATTCCTCCTGAAAGCAAATAAACAAATCTCGACTTGTTATACTGTTCTTTTCTTCCCCCTCGTTCTCCTTGTCTTCACAAAGGCATTGCCTATGTCATCCAAGATTCGTACTCTGTTTTCAATGGCTGCTATTGCAATCCTGAGCAATCAGGCCTTCGCTCAAAAGGAAAGACTATTCGAAACGATTGAGCAACGGGGAGAGGCAGCCTGGGAACGGGCTAAACAGATCTGGGCGTGGGCTGAACCCGGGTACCAGGAATCCAAAAGTAGTAAGTTACTTGCCGACGATCTAGCGGCCGCGGGATTCAAAGTTGAACGAGGCGTTGCAAATATTCCAACAGCCTTTACCGCGACCTACGGTGAGGATGAACCTGTCATCGGAATACTCGGTGAATTCGATGCCTTGCCTGGCCTTAATCAACAAGCCCGACCCGAACGAGGAAAACTCGAAGATAGTGATACGAATTATGGACACGGATGTGGACACCATTTATTCGGAGTCGCCTCAGCAGAAGCTTGCGTAGCGATCGCCAAACAAATTAAAGATGGAACGTTCAAAGGAACAGTCAGGTTTTACGGCTGCCCGGCAGAAGAAGGAGGTAGTGCCAAAGTCTTTATGGTGCAAGCTGGTCTTTTTAAAGACTGCGATACCGTACTACATTGGCACCCAAGCAGCACTAATTCGGCTGGTGATCGAAGTACACTCGCTCGCAACGCTGTCAAATTTAGATTCTACGGTAAGGCGGCTCATGCAGCTGGAGCNCCGGAACAGGGGCGNAGTGCTCTGGATGCTGTCGAACTTACCAACTTCGCCGCCCAGCTTTTGAGAGAGCACACCCCGGACGGAACTCGGATCCACCATGTGATCACAGCCGGCGGAGAGGCTCCGAATGTCGTGCCTGAATTCGCTGANGTTTATTACTATATTCGCCACCCAAAATCACAAGTAGCTCGCGAATTATATGCCCGGTTAGTTAAGTGTGCTCAAGCAGGTGCGTTGGCCACCGAAACNAAATTAGAAATTGACTTTCAGGGTGGTATTGTTGAAATTCTTCCCAATAATATTCTCGCAAGTATCACTCTCAAAAATCTGCGGAATCTAAACAAGCTCGCATGGAATAANGAAGAAACGCAGTTTGCTGCTCGGATCCAAAATACTCTCGATAACCCGATTCCGCTAACATCTATCAAACACGTTGTCGATGTGAGTGGCACTATCGGCATGGGNTCNACAGATGTCGGAGACGTGAGCTGGGTAGTTCCAACAACCGGGTTTAACACTGCNTGTTTCGTCCCCGGGACACCCGGGCACAGCTGGCAAGCGGTAGCCTGCGGCGGGACAACGGTTGCTCGCAAAGGCATGCATTTGGCAGCAAGAGTATTAGCAGCAACAGCCTATGACTTGTTTTCCTCGCCCGAGGTTATGACAGCCGCACAAGCCGAACTAAGACAACGACTGGGTGGACANCCCTACCGCACACTAATGGTTCCTGGACAAAAACCACCTCTGGAATATCGCAATCCACCAAAACGGTAATNCAGGTAAAATCGAGTGCTTTTACTAAGTTTTTGGCACGAANAGCGNTATGACAACTCTCAAACACGATCTCTTATACCGCACCTATACCCTTTCTTTAAGAACCTATCTTATCCACTCTGCCNCATANNTATTAGNAATCCTAATGCAGNNTCANNGAAGTGTTAAATTAAGGTTATAGCTAGTTGACGGTCCTAATTATCGGAGATATTCTGAATAGTTGCATCTAACTATTAGATGCAATTATATTAGAGATTAATTCCTTAGGCGGTGCTGTTTTCTCTTGAAAACATCGGGCCTAAGTTTGAAATAGGTTCGTCGTCATATGCAGATTCGTGCATTAAAGATTTTTTGTGACGTTGTCACT
>PAJC01000053.1 GCA_002705165.1 Planctomycetaceae bacterium
TAGGGTACTCCTCAGGCGGAAAACTCCACTCGGGGTGCCGGAACAACTCCTCCCACCGTTCGTTTGTTTCGTCGATTGGTTGAAAGAATGCCATCGGATCGGCAGTATGGATAATCACTGGAATTCCAAGTTGACCGCATGCCTTCCAAATAGGATCCCAACGGGGGTCATCAATCGTGAGCAGCGATCCATTCGGATTCCTGTAGCTCAATCCAAACTGCTTAAAAAGCTTCAGCCCGCTAACTCCATATCCAACGGCGAGTTGCAGCTGTCGAGCTGTCTTTTCCCCAAAACCAGGTTGATGGCAAGCCCAAGTCGACGGAGCATCCGACTCACCCTCTCCCTGCCAATCTACGTTCGCGAAAACGTTAAAACGATCCGGATACTTCTTACCAACATATTCAAGGTGTGCATCCAAGGTATCACCAAGTTTTCCATCGAGACTGCAACAAACAGCAATATTGTGCTTATCCATTAACTGCACATATTCATCTAATTTTCCCAAATCATGTTTTAAGCGATGCCTGAAATGTGTGTGCACATCCACTACTGGAAACTGAGCCTGCTCCAGTAGTGTTTGCCGCACTTTCAACGATGGCTTGGGGCGGAAATTACCTAACGCAATATTACGGCCGTTGCGACCATCTAAAAGCTCCTGCTGCCCCCAGGACGGCCCGATAGAGAAAATCAGCACTATTAATGCTGTAAAAGTCGATGTAAACAACGAATTTCTGGGACTGACCATCATCGCGGTCTCCTCTAAAACTTCTCACCATTCTCAATACAAAGTAAAATGGAATATTACCATTATGCCTGAAATCTACTCGGTCTGTAATTCACCCTGATGAAACCTGAACATACACAACGTCAAACCGATGGCGAACAGCATCGTTCACAGCAACTTAGTATGCAACCGACCGAGAGTCCGGCGGAACTGCCCGGTTACGATCTTGTTAGACGTCTGGGTGCGGGAGCATATGGCGAAGTTTGGATTGGTGTCGATAAGAATACCAACCGGCAGGTAGCGGTAAAATTCTTCAACCATCGGGCCGGTATTGACTGGCAGTTGTTGGACAAAGAAGTCGAGAAACTGGTCTCGCTAGCAACGGCGCGGCACGTTGTACAACTTCTTGAAGTCGGTTGGAACCATGAACCACCGTATTATGTCATGGAATATCTTGAACAAGGTTCCGTGGACGAGTTCATTGATAATAATTCCCCGATCGATCTCGAACAGTGTTTGCAAATGTTCGAAGATATCGCTACGGGTATGTCTCATGCGCACGCCAAAGGGATTTTGCACTGTGACCTCAAGCCGGCAAATATCCTGCTGGATGCAGAAGGCCACGCTCGTCTAGCAGACTTCGGACAATCCCGTTTAACGACCGATCAGTCCCCCGCCCTGGGAACCTTATTTTACATGGCTCCTGAACAGGCGGACCTAAACGCTGCGCCCGACATTCGCTGGGATACCTATGGTTTAGGGGCAATTCTGTATACTTTGATCGAAGGCCGGCCACCTTACCATAACCAACAACGCCTTAAAAACATTGAAAATGCTGGAGAGCTGGAGCAACGACTAAACGCTTATCAAACCGCACTGAAAGTAGCTCCCAATCCTGTCGAGCAGATGAAACGTCCAGTCGATCCCGCACTTCAAGCCATCTTGGAAAAGTGCCTCGCTACCGACCCCGAACATCGCTTCCACTCGGTCGCTGCTATCCTCTCAGAATTAGAGCAACGAAAACTTGCCCGAGCCCGGCGTCCACTCAACATCCTTGGACTGTTTGGTCCGCTGCTGCTGCTGACCTTAATGGTTCTATTTGGTGGAAAGTGGTACAGACAGGCGGTTGAAGATGCTGAACAGGCTGTGCGAGAACGCGTATATGAGAGTAACGCCTGGGTTTCTCGCCACGTTGCACTATCGGTTGAAGAAGAATTACGCAATTACTATCAAATCATCGAATTTGAAGCCTCACAAAAAGAATTGCAAAACAAACTTCGCACCGTAATAACTTCTCCCTTATTACGACAAATTCAATCTGACCGTCAAGCATTTAGCACTATCACTGACCAGCAAAAAGCATTTGTTGATCAAGATATCAGAATGGTCATTGACCAATATCTACAAAGNCGTCTAAACGTATACTCGGAACGGGTTCAAAGCGATGAGTCCAATCCGAAGTTAGCTAGCATGTTCGTCATCAGTGCTGAAGGTGATATGCTTTCGATTGCCTATGACGAGCCTGTTCAAACTCAATCGGTGGGTAGAAACTATTCATTCCGAACATATTTCCATGGACAAAGCGAAGATTTCCCGAGAGATTCATCCCCACAAGGCATTGCTCCCATTTCCTACACCCACCTGTCAGCAGCCTTTCAAAGTACAACCACAAAACGTTGGAAGATCGCCATCTCCACTCCAATCTATACGGACGACTCTCAGACAGAACTCTTAGGAATCATTGCGTTGACACTCAATTTAGGTGACTTCTCCTACTTNAGAAGTGATCAAATTGAAAACCAATTCGCAGTCTTCATTGATGGGCGAACCCAAACAGCCAATCACCAGATTCAAGTGCAGGGCACCATTTTACAGCACCCGATTATGGATGAAATAAATAATCCAACGATTGAACCATTCCGAATCAATGGCGCTCAGCTTCAACAACTCCTGCAGGGTGAGAAGCAACTGTACATCGATCCCGTAGGACAAGCGACTATTCGACCGGAGTATGCCAAGTACGGCGGAGAGTGGATCGCCGTGATAGAAAACGTACGATTACCCGGGCAGTCAGCCGCTGATTCCGGAGCTCCAATTGAATCCGACGTGGATCGNAAACAAAGCGAACTACTGATTTTGATTCAGGAGAGCTACCAAGATGCGACAATGCCCATTCGGGAACTAGGCGCAAAACTGATCCTCGAAGGTATTATTACTGCCGTAATATTACTCTTAGCNGTTACGACTCTTTGGCTCTTTGTGCTACGAAGGTTCTCGGCTGCGCCATCANGCAACTTATAAGTTNCTTTAACCTGCGATCACATCATCAATGACATGACCATGCACATCGGTCAATCGACGTTCAATTCCATTATGGTAAAAAGACAGTCGCTTGTGATGNAAACCAAGTAGGTGAAGAATGGTGGCATGGAANTCATAAACGGTCGCCACATTCTCTACAGCTCGATATCCAAATTCATCGGTTGCTCCATACTCGAATGGTGCTTTGACTCCAGCTCCCATCATCCAGGCCGNAAAACCTGAAGGGTTGTGATCGCGTCCACTTGCTCCGGCCTGGAACGTCGGCATCCGGCCGAATTCGGTAGCCCACACAACCAGAGTATCTTCCAGCAGTCCACGCTGTTTCATATCCGTTAGTAGGCCAGCGACGGGCTGATCCAGAATGGGACCATGGACGCTGTACTGATTCTTAAGCTGCTTATGCCCGTCCCAGTTACTTGTTCCTTCCCCGCCCGTCTGATAAGAGCCATTAAACAACTGAATAAACCGTACTCCCTTTTCCATTAACCGCCGAGCCAAAATACAATTTTTCGCAAAGGACGCTTTCAGGGGATTCTGTGGATCATCCGCTCCATACAACTTCAAAATGTGCTGAGGTTCTGTCGTCATATCACCCACTTCAGGTACCGACAATTGCATTCGAGCGGCTAGTTCATAACTAGAGATACGAGCTGCCAGTTGAGTATCTTCCGGAAAACGCGCGAGGTGTCTTTCATTCAATCTTTTGAGGAAACTACGAGTTTTCATCTCGGTTTGAGCTGTGACTCCTTTTGGCGGAACAAGATTTTCAATGGGCTTGGAAGCATTGAAGTCTGTCCCTTGAAAGGCTGCTGGAAGAAATCCTGCCCCCCAATTATTGACACTCGATTGAGGTGTTCCCCGCGGATCTGAAATTGCAACAAAGGCTGGTAAGTCGTCGACTTCACTCCCCAGAGCATAAGTGACCCAGGCACCGATACTTGGAAAACCGTCAAGCGTGAAACCCGTCGACATATAGTTCTCCCCCGGACCATGCGTATTTGTTTTACTTGTCAACGAATGGATGAATGCCATGTCATCGGCATGTTCACCAATATGGTCCACTAAGGTGGAGATCATTTTTCCCGATTCACCGCGAGGTTTGAATTCCCAGGGACTACGGGTCAGATTCCCCTGTTTCCCCTGAAAGGTAACGAGATCATTTCCACCCGGCAGCGGCTGACCATCACGCTTAATCAACTCAGGCTTATAGTCAAAAGTATCTAGATGAGAGCAAGCACCTGAACAAAAAATCATCAAGACTTTCTTTGCTTTCGGAAGAAAGTGAGAGGCCCGTCGTGCATTCGGATTCGCGGCGAGGACTTTTGGGCGAATAGGCTCACCTTCCGGTGCAACCTCTTCTGCCAATATCTGGCTTTGATTTAACAAACCGGCAAGAGCTACAGAACTCAGACCGTAGGCCATATTACCGAGCGATGCACGTCGGCTCAGCAGATGGCGACCTGCTAGNTCTCTNGGGTCAATAATGCTCATNTNNTTACTCTGTCTTATTTGCCTACCAACTTAGTGAACGAACACAAATTCGTTGGCATTAAAAATAGCTCGGCAGAACTGAACAAGTCCCGCTTCGCTTACGAAAACAACTGCTTCCGCCACTTCCGTTTCACTGGGATAACGCCCAAAGGCCCTGTGAAGCACATAGTCAACCTGACGGACANGGTCCCCAGGGAATTCCTTCTCTATGAACCCCGACAGAATCTCGCATTGCTGTAATACGAATGTGGAATTGAACAGATTTAAGGCCTGTAGGGGNGTGGTTGACCGACTTCGTTTATCAACGACCTGACTCGCATCCGGGCAATCGAANACTCCGAACACCGCATCTTTTTCCTGGCGAACTTTGGTCATGTAGATCATTCGTCGCCAATGTTCAGGTCCAAATTTCTTCAAGGGGAAATAGTGACGTACATTTTCAGCTTGCACTTCAAAACCTGAAAATCCCATCCCCCCCATTCGTTTATCTAATGAACCGCTAACCTCCAGAATACTGTCACGGATTACCTCNGCCTCCATGCGACGTGGCGGAAACCGCCAAAGCAATCGACTACCGGCATCCACAGACAAACCATCTTTTCTTGGCGTACTGGACTGCCGNTAAGTTGCTGAATGCATAATCAAACGATGAACATGTTTAAGACTCCAATCATTCTCCATCAACTCTGCTGCCAGATAATCGAGCAGACGAGGATGGGTCGGTAACGTACCAGCCACTCCTAAGTCACTGGGGGTATCAACGATACCTGTACCAAAATGAAATTGCCACAAGCGGTTCACAATCACTCGCGCAGTCAGTGGATTTGCTTTACTCCCAACCCACTCAGCAAAAGTTGCACGGCGCTGACCATCGGGCGAATCCTGATTTAAGCCCAACGATCCAAACACCTCTAATGCGTCCGGCCCGACCACTTCGCGGGGCGCATTAAAGTCACCACGGTATAAACGACGAATCACTTCAGGCGCTCTGAATTGTCCGGCATAAACGACCGTTCTAGAACTTAGTTCATCAAGCTCCGTTTTATAGTTTTGCAGTTGCTTCAAATTTGTTTCAGCCAAAGCACGTTGCGGTTCCGACAAGTCTGTAAAACGATACTCTAGTTCGATTTTCGTATCCGCCTGATAAGGCGCGCGGTCGCCACTGGAAGCAACNAACTGCCAGTGCTCACCATCAAGCGACACCTCAATCTTATACTTTGTCACCACTCTGTCGGCATACTTTCCTTCCCGATCGCGCCCCCATTCAACACTCGTAATACTTTTTGCTTCCGGTAGTTCTATCTGCGCCCAGCCTTTACCCGCTTCATTTGAAATCCAACTTTTGGTATTCCCAAACAATCCGTCATTGAGATGCTTAATCTGNTGAATAGGATAGCCCGGNAAATTACTTGAAGCCGTAGCTTTCGCTCCCAATGCTGCCAANCCGACATTTTCTTCGCCAGCGAAAACTGACAGTTCATCCAAACAGGGTTCTGACGAAGTACAGGCAGAAATCGTCATNCGCACAAATTTTGCTTCGACATTTTTAATTAACTCTCTATTGAAAGTTGGAACCACTGCCTTTCGCAGAGCCGGAAGAGCGGGTACAACCGNATCATTCTCAACCGCGGGTTCAAGCAGAACCACATCGGTAGTAACAGCCTTTCCTGAGCTTTTGCGACGCAATAACAACGTGGAGGCTGGGTTCAGTTGATACACTCCGGCATTGTAAACACCACTCCACAATGGAACCTGCTGATTCGGTGTAGAACCGTCAGCAAAAAGTAATTGATTGACTTCTGCAATGACCGTCTGATCATCCTGCGTCGTCAGATCTCCGTCATGGTCCAGAACATATTGCGCATCAACAGCATGACTTTTAGGCCCGGTTCCCCAAGACAACCAAATTCGATAACTTCCACGGGCCATCAGATGGTAGCGACCCAAATCCGAATGCTCTTCATGATCCCACCAGAAATAGGATCCGCCGCTTAGATTGGGAAGACGCTTCCGGTCACCGGCATCACTCTTTTGCCCGGGGGCAGTGCCTGCAGCATTTGCGCCCGTGCCACGTTTCGGATGCAATTCCTCAAACCCGCGTACGCCTAATCGTCCGACTACCGACTCGTCAATTTGAATCAAACTCCCCGAAGGCACGTCTACATACCGCAATAATTGCGTTTCGAGCTTACGAATCTGAGAAGAAACGAAGGTTTGACGAGCAACGTGTTCCGGCGTCGGGGTTAATGATCTGTTACCATGCCCAACGCCGGCAAAAATGGCCTGCATCGCATAGTAATCTTTCTGAGTGATAGCGTCGAATTTATGATTATGGCAACGCGCACAACCAATGGTTAGTCCCAGAAAGGTTGTCCCGGTTGCGTTGATATAATCCGCTAATTCATCCTGTCGCTGCATTTTGGTTAGGTTTTGATCAGAACTCTTCACCAAATCATTTGGTCCGGCCACTAAAAATCCTGTGCCTACATCATTACCAAACTGGTCACCTGCAATCTGTTCTTTTACAAACCTGTCATAAGGTTTGTCGGTATTAAAAGCAGCGATCACATAATCCCGATAGTGGAAAGCATTTGGGCGTTCTCGATTGACTTCATATCCGGTTGTTTCACCAAATCTCACTAAGTCCAGCCAATGAGCAGCCCAGCGTTCACCAAAGTGTGGACTCTCGAGGATCGCTTCGACTAAATCCATATAAGAATCGCCTGTCGAGAATTGTTTCATCTGCTCGGGCGTCGGAGGCAAACCATGATTGATCAGTGTCAGTCGTCTAAGCAAATCAAGCGGCTTAGCAGCTTCAGACGGAGCTAGTCGTTTTTCTCGCAGCTTTTGCAAGATGAAGTGATCAATCGCATTCACAGCCCAATCTGACTTCTGTGCTTCCGGGACTGATGGTTTCTTTACCGGTTGAAAAGACCAATGCTCTGTCGTAATCCTCGCCTCTTCAGCCTGACCCGGCCAGTCAACGCCCTGATCAATCCACGTACGAAGAATCGCAACTTCAGCTGGAGTTAGCCCTTCACCATCGGCTGGCATCTTCAAATCGTCATGTGTACCAGCCACAATCTGAACTAGGAAACTATCGGCACCTTTGCCTTTGATAATTGCCGGTTCGCCTAAGTCACCTCCACGTAAGAGAGATGACTTCAGATCCACACGCAAGCCACTTTCCTGAGTCTCCTCGCCATGACATTCAATGCAATGCTGTTTAAAGATTGGAGAAACGTCTGCTTCGAATTCAATCTTCCGTTCCAGTCCGGCTGGTATTTTCTTTTCCTGTGCCTGCAGAACCAAGGAGGTGAGAAAAACCGAGAAGCCAAGCCAGTAACGCATAATCATGTCGATGCGGGTCACTTTTTCTCTCCGTTTGTTGCCATGCCATAAGACTTATCCAGCCTTCATTTTAGTCTCTAGCGACAATGCAATTCCACTATCTACATTTAGAAATCACCCTAACTCTAGAAGAAAATCATTCGAGGCTAACGAAAGCCTAAACTTACGAGTCGGTTAAAGCTAAGATAAACGTAACGGATCAAAAGGAGTCCACATCTCATGCCATATCTGATAGCCCAGGGAAAACAACCGCACCATCGTTGGCGCCGACTTTTACCTGAAGGCATCGTGGTGACTCTTGGACGAACGACGCCCAGATGGAATGTCCCCTGGGACCCTCAGATTTCAAGAATGCACGCCCATTTACAACTTGAAGGTGAAAGCCTGCTAGTTGAATGTCACGAGACCGCCAGTAATGCCGTTTACTACCAAGGCCAAAAGATCCAACAGTTTAAGTTACAGCTCAACCAACATTTTGTGATCGGCGAGACTAGTTTTTCGCTTGTGCCTTCGGAACTGGCTGCTTCCCTGATTCCAGATTCACCGGCAGCTGAGCAGACGTTTATGCTAACGGATCTACACAAGATCCCATTTAAAGAAACCTCTCATCGGATTGAATTGCTCAGTAAACTTCCTACGATTACAGCTTCAGCAGCCGATGAGCAGGAACTGCTCTCAAAAATAATCGACTGGCTATTTCTGGGGATTACCCGTGCATCGGGTATCGCATTGGTTCGACAGCTTCTACCGGAAGATGGTGAAGTTGAAGTCATGCACTGGGATTACCGCGGCCGCAAAGATACTTACTTTAGCCCCAGTCAGGCCTTGATTAATCAAGCCATTAAATCTCAGNTGAGCANCATTCACTTNTGGAATCAGGACACCGAGTCTGAATACACCGANTTACAGGAGATTGACTGGGGATTCTGTATTCCGATGCAGGGAGAAGCCTGCCAAAATTGGGGGCTCTATATTGCCGGAAAAACAGACACTACGTCTCGAGTAGGGAGCGATTCCTTAACGCAATTTCAAGTCAAACAGGATATGAAATATGCAGAACTGGCATCGTCGACACTGAGCCACCTACGTTCATTGAAAAACATGGAACGCCTCCAAGCTCACTTTCAACAATTCTTTCCGGACGTCGTGGTTGACGCACTACTAAGTGGCTCTTCCGAAGAATTGCTAACGCCACGCGAGGCTGACCTGAGCATCATGTTCTGTGACCTCTCAGGATTTAGTAACGCCAGCGAGGATTCAGCAGCGNATCTGATGAATCTACTCCAAAGTACNAGTGACAGTTTATCACTAATTACACAACAAATACTNGCACAAGATGGAGTTATTGGCGACTTCCACGGCGATGAAGCAATGGGATTCTGGGGTTGGCCCGTGGCAGAAACCCCAGAGATACATGCACGCAAAGCTTGTGCCGCAGCGTTGGAAATCCTAACTTCCTTCCTTTCCAAAAGCGCCTTTGGAGCAACCATCGGTATCGCCTCAGGTGTNAGTGTGGCTGGAGANATCGGCTCGAATCATCAAGTGAAAGTTTCGGTGTTGGGGCCCGTCGTCAATCTGGCTTCTAGACTGGAATCCATGAATCGGTACTTTGGAACGTCAATTCTGATCGACGAGAGAACCTCGGCATTGATCGGGGAAGCACTGCAGGAAGCGGTCTTAATACGGCTAGGACGTGTTCGACCTTATGGCATGGAAAGGGCGGTCCAGNTCTCNACGCTNCTTGGCCGTGAAGACGCTGCCCAGCTACATCATCATTTGGAAAACTACGCAAAGGCTTTAGCGGCACTTGAAGAAAANAACCTGCAGCAAGCTCACAAACTTTTGCTGGAAATCACGGCAACAGAACAGCCNCAATTAAAATTCGCCAATGTGCTGCTAGGCCATGTCGAGCTGCACTTAACCTTGGCTAACAAAAAACATGTGGGACTCCAAAAATCCGAGCCTCATGTGATTCACTTAGCAATGAAGTAACAGCAGGTCACTCCGTAATCCGAGCTCCCATGGCTTTCAGGGCATCCAACTGAGCCTTAGAACCATCCGCCAGAGGATTACCAGCAANATATAGTTTCCAAAATGGCGAGAATCGTTTTTGGCCTTCACTGTCTGCTTTAGCCATATCCACTAAAACGGCCAGATCCGTTATCTTGTTGTCGTTAATGAAAAGGTACTTCAGTTCGGTAAAACTTTTCAACGGTGACAAATCCGTGATCTCATTACCCCGAAGATCCAGGGAAGAGACACGAGTTAAGCCCGCAATCTGATCGAGTGAGTTCAATTTATTGCCATTAAGATAAAGAGACCAAAGTTTTTTGTGTTCTGCGATTGGCGTCAAATCTGTCAATGCATTATCAGAAAGGTAAAGCGAACGCAGCGCAGACAATTCTTTCAATGGAGTAATATCTGTCAACTGATTCGCGGATAGTTTGAGATACTGAAGATTTGTTAAAGTCGCGACTGGGGAAACATCTGTAATTTGATTCTCTGCGAGGTTAAGTGACTGCAGACCTTTAAGATCTTTAATGGCACTGATGTCTGTAATCTGGTTCTTAGAAAGAGAAAGTAAAGCGAGTGATCGACATTTATCAAGTCCAGTCAAATCAGTAATCTCAGCACCGTTACCTTCAATACTCGAAATATTCTCAACGTCCTGTTCGGTCAACGGTTCTTCGTTGTTACGTTTGGAAAAAACATAACGACGAACGACCTTCTCCAGATTCTTGTCCGGAAATATACTTTGAGCCATGACATCCTGAGCACCTAAGCAAAGAATGATTGAAAAGAGAACGAGAATCTTATAGCTATTTTTCATCAAGAGTGATCCAGTACTCGTTGTTAACCATCAAAGTAATAAAACGCAAATTCGTTACGCTGGAGGCTTTTCTACGACGTCAGCCGGCAGCAGCAAAGCCTTAACCATTTTAGAGAGCATTCGATACGGCAATCAACCATCTGATGCCAAAGTGGCTCAAAAAAACACTGCCTTTGACGAAGTGCTTGTTGTGCATGATTTAAATGCAAACCAGATCTAGATCGCAGCTTTCACCCCAACGTAGCTCAATCTGGATTTCATACAAGCCGCTTTGAAAGCTTCGGGACGGGACACACCATGAAGGCGAAGCACTTCTTTATCACCAATAACAAATCTCAAGTCACCGCAATCGTACCAACGATGGTAGGGTTTGGTGTCGATGACCTGAACGTCATCGAATTCATCAAGGTCAACTCCAACATGTACTTGGGCATTGGGTCCGCCACAAGCGTCTTCAGCGATGATTTGTTGCGTGGTGATCCGATAACGCCTTGGTTTCAAACCGAGTTTATCGGAGATCCAACCGAGCACTGGAAGCTGACTAATCGGAAGGACTCGGCCGATATATAGAGCTGCACAAAG
>PAJC01000054.1 GCA_002705165.1 Planctomycetaceae bacterium
AATCTCCACTACAATCTATTATTATTGATTCCGCCAACGAATTTCAAATCGATCCCGAACACGCAAGACTGCTCGCTGAATACTGCGACGGTTCATCCCGGTTCTCTGAGATATCTCAGCTAAAGTGTAACCGGCCAATTTCAGGTTGATAATTTTGGCTTCCGACTCACTTATCTCAGTGAGCATTTGCCTCACAAACATCCCCTTTGCCCATTGCTTACTGTTAGATTTAGAATGATAGGCAGACTCAACATCTTGTTTCGAGCCGATCTTCGGAGTCTCAAAACGAATCTGTCTGCGGACGTCTCTTTTGCCCAAATCAAGATAGTCGCGATGAACTTCCTTGAGCTTATTTAACATGATCGACTTCAAATATCCTCGAATTCGCTTTCGTTCCCAGTTGTACAACCCACTGTGTTGTGTCATCCAAGCCGATTTCCAGGCCATTTGAACAATATCAATCGCATCAATTTGGCCGGTGATATTGCGACTTTTAAGCCTCTGGGCGAGCCTCACAAGCTCATCAGTAAGCTGATTACAAAAGGAATCTGTCATCCTGTCGACTGTCGATTCCATCCTCTCATCCTTGAAAAAATAAAATGGTTTCCTTGCTTCCCATTTAATAACAAAAATCTCGAAAACAAACTAATAAATGGCGATTTTAGGATATCTGAGGGGTCGACCCTAATAATTGTCGCGGACAGCTTTTCTGGGTATATTAATAGATTGAAAACGCATACGTTTTTTATCCTATCCCATTCAAAAGAGACGTTAATACTGTGTCAATTAGATACTTATTCTCTGCCTTTCTCCTCTTCACTGCCGCTTTCTCGAATGTCACATTAATCGCAGACGACGAAGCCAACATCAGTTACTACACGGACATTCGTCCGATCTTCCAAAGCCACTGTCAGGGATGTCATCAGCCTGCCAAAAAAAGTGGTGAATATATCATGACAGACTTCGCCTTAATGCTCCAAGGTGGTGAATCTGAAGACGCGGCTATCGTATCGGGAAAGCCGGCTGAAAGTTATCTGATCAGTCTTATTACGCCAGTCGATGGTAAAGCGGAAATGCCAAAGGGAAAGAAGCCTCTTTCCGGTGTCGAAATTGATCTGATACGGAAGTGGATTGAGCAGGGAGCTAAGAATGATGCTCCTGCCTCAACGCAACTCAAATTCTCAATGGATAACCCTCCGATTTATAGTGCAGCCCCCGTCATTACATCACTGCATTACTCGCCTGATGGAAAATATCTCGCCGTTTCGGGATATCACGAAGTACTCGTCCACCATGCCGATGGGAGTGGCCTGGCGGCTCGTCTGGTCGGAATGTCTGAACGCATTGAAACCGCTCGGTTTTCTCCGGACTCGGGCAAAATCGCTGTGACAGGTGGTTCCCCGGGACGCATGGGAGAGTTGCAAGTGTGGGACATCAACAGCAAGAGCTTACTGTTCGCTCAGACAATCGGATATGACACACTTTACGGTGCCAACTGGTCTCCTGACGGAACCTTAATCTCCTATGGATGTCCGGACAACACAACGCATGCCGTTCGGGCTGAAGATGGTAAAGAAGTCCTCTTCAACGGTGCTCACAACGGCTGGGTTCTTGATACGGTGTTCTCGGTCAACGGTGACCATCTTGTGACAGTGAGCCGCGACCGCAGCATGAAACTCATCAATGTTCCAACGCAGCGATTCATTGACAACGTAACAAGTATTACTCCCGGTGCACTTAAAGGCGGGCTTAATAGTGTGGACCGTCATCCCAGTAAAGACGAATTGCTATGCGGCGGTGCTGACGGAGTGCCTAAGATCTATAAAATGTTCCGCGACAAAGCGCGTAAAATTGGTGACGACTTTAATCTGATCCGAGCTTACCCCGGATTGCAGGGTCGAATCTTTAGCACCCAATTCAGTAAAGACGGTACCCGCATCGTTTCTGGAAGTAGCTTCAATGGTATCGGGCAAGTCAAAATCGCCAACTATGAAGATGCAAAAGAAATCTCCTCAATCGATCTGGATGGTGGTATCTTCGCGGTTGCCTTTCATCCCGACGGTAACACCGTGGCGGCTGCTGGGTTCAGTGGCGAAGTCCACCTGATCGAAGTAGCCACGGGCAAGATCACCAAGTCATTTGTACCGGTAACCATCGAAACCACCGTTGCCGGTGCAGAAGAATAATCGCGATATAAGAGAAATTACCAACCACTCCTAGAGCAGGCCGTCTTAAGGACTAGTTATTAATATCATGAAGAAGTTCAGTCTTTCACTTTCCTTCCTATTTATTTTCAGCAGCCTTCTTTCAGCTCAAGAGAACGCTGATGTCGAAGTACTGCCGGAAGGCCTGACAATCCAGTCGGTGGAAATCCTTCCCAAGTCAATTGAGTTGACTAACAATCGAGACTACCGTCAGGTCTTGATTCTAGGGCATCTGGAAAGTGGTCAGATTGCAGATCTGACTCGCATGTCCAACGTGGAAGGTAATCTTCAGCACGTAGCAGTTTCGTCCGACGGAATGATCACACCTTTAAGCGAAGGTAATGAACAGGTCACCTTCCGTTTTGGTGATGCCACAGTTCAGCTGGAGGTCAAAGTCACATCCATTGCGACACCTCCTTCAAACTTCGTGCAGGACGTACAACCAGTGCTTTCAAAAATGAATTGCAACGCTGGCACCTGCCACGGAGCCAAGGACGGTAAAGGAGGATTCAAACTTTCGTTACGTGGTTATGACGAACTTTATGATCATCGTGCTTTCACGGATGACATTGGAGCACGTCGATTCAACCGAGCTGCTCCTGACCAAAGTTTGATGCTTCTAAAAGCTACAGGTTCTATCCCTCACGTCGGTGGTGTTCGAACAGATGTTGATTCGCGGTACTACAAAACCATTCGTGCCTGGATTACCGGTGGAGCAAAGCTGGATCAGAAAGTTCCTCGCGTGACCTCGATTGATGTTTCCCCCAAAAACCCCATCATTCCACGTGCCGGCATGAAACAGCAAATGACCGTGATGGCTACATTTTCCGATGGTACGGTACGCGATGTATCTCGTGAAGCATTTATCGAAAGTGGAAACATCGAGGTGATCGAGGCCGATGAGGATGGCCTGCTAACGGTCCTGCGACGTGGAGAGGGTCCTGTGCTGATTCGTTACGAAGGAAACTACGCAGCAACAACCCTGACGGTCATGGGTGACCGATCTGGTTTCGCCTGGGAAGAACCGGAACACTACAACTATATCGACAAACATGTTTACAACAAACTGCAGCGTGTAAAAGTATTACCTAGCGATATCTGTACCGATGAAGAATTCGTACGTCGAGTCTACATCGACGTCACAGGCCTTCCTCCAACAGCCGATAACGTCCGCGAATTCCTCAACGACATGCGACCTTCCCGGGAAAAACGGAATGCCTTAATCGACACCCTGATTGGAAGCCAACAGTACGTTGAACACTGGACTAATAAGTGGGCTGACCTACTTCAGGTAAACCGGAAATTTCTGGGCGAACAGGGAGCCATCTCGCTGCGCAACTGGATTAAACATTCGATTGCCACAAACAAAGCTTACAACCAATTTGCTCACGAAGTGCTGACTGCTACTGGTTCAACCATTGAAAATCCTCCGGCTGCCTATTACAAAGTGATCCGCGACCCGGCAACTTTGATGGAAAACACGACGCATCTCTTTCTGGCGGTTCGCTTTAACTGCAACAAGTGCCACGACCATCCATTTGAAAGATGGACTCAGGACCAGTATTACAATCTGGCAGCCTACTTTGCTCAAATCGGCCGTAAAGAAGACCCGGCATTTCAGGGGCAGAGAATTGGTGGCTCCGCTGTTGAAGGTGCAACTCCTCTTGTGGAAGTTGTCTTCGATCGAGGTAATGGGGAGATCAACCATGTCTTAACCGGTCAGGTTTCACCTCCGACATTTCCATTTGAACACGAGGATACACTAGAACCTTCAGCCCCTCGTTTGGAACAGCTGGCTCAGTGGATGACTTCATCCAGCAACCAGTACTTTGCATCAAGTTACGTCAATCGACTGTGGGGATACATGTTCGGTAGCGGAATCATCGAACCAATCGATGACATCCGTGCTGGCAACCCTCCCACGAACCCAGAGCTCCTCACTGCGATGACTAATGATTTTGTAGAGAGCGGCTTTGATGTCCAACACATCATCAAGACTATTTTGAAATCTCGGTCATACCAACATGCCGTCAATACCAACGAGTGGAATGAAGATGATCAGATCAACTACTCGCACGCGATCGCTCGCCGTTTACCAGCAGAAGTACTCTTCGATTCCATTCATGTGGCTTGTGGATCCATTCCAACAATCGCTGGTGTACCACGTGGGTTTCGGGCTGCAGAACTTCCAGACGTGGGGATCGCAGTACCATTCCTCGATGACTTTGGCCGGCCAGTACGTGAAAGTGCGTGTGAATGTGAACGTTCAAGCAGCATGGTCCTCGGCCCCATTATGAAACTTGTTAATGGCCCGACAGTTGCCAACGCCATCGGTGACAGCACAAATGACCTGGTAAAAATTGAAGGCGAAATCAAAGACGACGAGCTTCTTATTGAAGAGGTCTTCCTGCGATTTCTCTCGCGCTATCCAACAGAACAGGAAATCAAAATCGGCAAACTGGCTCTNCAAGACGGTGGTTCCGATTATCTAGANCTCAAAGCCCNACTGGATGAACTTGAAAAGCTCNTCCCTGAACGTCAGNCCGCCTGGGAAACGGCAATGCAAAAAACAAATCGCTGGCTGCCAGTGGAACTCGTATCTGCTGAAACGGATAAAGAAGCCAAGCTTGAATTGCAGGAAGACGGTTCACTATTGGCAACCGGTAAAAATGAGATNGCTACCTACACGATCAAATTGAAAACCGATCTCACGAACATCACGGCGTTTCGCCTTGAAACGCTGGTCGATGACCGCTTGCCGGCAAAAGGTCCGGGCCGACCTCCCAATGGAAACTTCGTCGTTAGCGAATTTGGCGTGAGCATTCAAAATCCAAACGGCGAAGCTGAGGCACAGAGAATCAAGCTGGTCAGCCCATCAGCAACTTTCAATCAGGGCGGTTACTCAGTTGCCATGGCAATTGATGGCAATCCGAATACCGGTTGGGCAATTTCACCAGAAGTCGGAAAGAATCAAACTGCTGTCTTTCAAACAGATGGGCAGATTGGTTTCGAGGGTGGTGGTCTGCTAACCGTTACGATTGTCAATAACCACNGCGATAACATGCATCAGCTTGGTAAGTTCCGTCTATCTATTTCCGATTCACCGCGACCGGTGACACTCAATNCGCTTCCTGCTGACCTTGCAACACTACTAAANACGCCTGTNGAAGAACGCAATGAGGAACAAAAGGCTACGTTACGAGCTAAATATATTGAAACCGATCGTGAATATACTGACATGCTGGCAATCGTTGCTGCCGCGAAACCCCAGTTCGATAACAAACGATTGACTGGGCTACAGGATTTGGCATGGGCTCTGATCAACAATCCCGCTTTCTTGTTCAATCGCTAATCGTTTTTTAGCTAACGAGCTTAGGTAACCTAAAAGAGTCAAAGCTTTATGACCTTTGTTGAAACCGATCAACTTTCAAAGAGCTTTGGCTCTTTTTCTGCGCTTTCAAATTGTAGCCTGACGATTGAGAAGGGAACCATCTTCGGTCTACTTGGGCCCAATGGAGCCGGTAAGAGTACACTCATTCGTTTACTAATGGGCTTTCTGACCCCCACCGGCGGCANAGCATTGATCAACGGTTTAAATTGCCATCAGCAGTCACTGGCTGTTCGTCANGTTACGTCTTATCTTCCAGGCGATGCCCGGCTTGATCGGCAATATCGTGGACGAACAATTCTGAAGCTGTTTACCGCCTTACGCCTCGATGGCTGTCTCACTAAGGCTCTCGAGATTGCTGAATTCCTCGAATTGGATGTGCAGCGAAAAGTCGGAGCGATGTCGACCGGTATGCGACAAAAACTGGCGGTGACCATCGCTTTGGCTAACGACGCCCCGCTTATCGTCATGGACGAACCCACTGCCAATCTAGATCCAACAGTCCGCCAACAGATNCTGGGATTACTTCGACTCAAAAGAGAGGAAGGAAAAACAATCCTCTTTTCTTCTCACATTCTGGATGAAGTCGAATCGATCAGTGACACCGTAGGATTTCTGAAACATGGAAAGCTGATCACCATCACTGAAATGGCGACATTACGCAATAATCACCGACTTACAGGTTCCATNCAGCAAACATTGCCTTCCATTCCTAAATCACTTTCCGACGAAATCCAACTGGTTAAACAAGCNGNAAATCAGATCACTCTGGAAGTCAAAGGCGATCTCCTGAAAAGCCTGGAATGGCTAAAGNAAAGTAATCTGTCAGATATTGTTATTGAACCGGCAAGACTCCGTAGTCTCTACGAGGACATTCATCCTGAACGCACGGAGTTAAAGCAATGAGAGCGTTACTGGTTCGCTACACACTTCAGGCTCGTACTGTCTTTCTGGCATGTGGGTTAGCCATGTTTGGCTTCATGATGTTACGAGTCTGGAGCATCACGCTATTAGGGAGCGAGGAATTCCGTGAAATCATCAAGCACTTCAAGAACTTCGAGAAATTCTCGCCGGTTCCATTCTCNTCTTTANTTACCTACACCGGCCGCGCGGCAAGAACGTTTAATGAGCCGATTGTTTTATTCGTCATTCTGACATGGACGATTTCCAGAGGCTCCGACACGGTGGCCGGTCAAATCAACCGGGGCACTATGGAAATGCTGCTGGGTAATCCGGTCTCCCGATCTAACGTTTATTGGTCACAGTTCCTTGTAACAACCGTCGGAACTTTTCTCTTATCCACCCTTGCATGGCTAGGTATGGTCGTTAGCGTTCATCTAAATATGGTGGAAGAAGTTATCAAACCTCCTTCTTTCTCCATTCCATACACTCAACTGGAGATCCCACTCTCTACCGCCGAAGTTAGCACGATTCAAACACCGATGTCTGAATACATCAACATCTGGGATTTCATGCCAGCGTTAACCATCATCTTTGCGATGGGATTCTTTGTCGCTGGATTTGCCACCATGATTTCCAGTTTTGATCGCTATCGCTGGCGCGCTGTTGGCATTGCAGTGGGCTTTGTGATCTTTCAACAGTCCATTCGTATTCTGGCGGTCTCCAAACCAGAATATAACTACTTGCTTAACTTTACCTTTTTCAATCCGTTTGATCCGGAAGGCCTGGTAAATGTCTTAACGGAAGACCCTGAGCAATTCTGGCAGTTTTGGCAGTATGAGCGTGAAGAATCAATCCGATTGAGTGCATTAGGCTGTCATTGCATTCTGTTTGGTTTTGGGTTGCTCTGCTACCTGATCGGAAACTACGTCTTCTGTAAACGTGACCTGCCAGCCCCGATTTAGAATTCTTCCTAATCCGTTTGTTAATGCTTCCGGATTTATACGGTTAGCTGATGAGATGATTCAGATCTAAATAAAGAGCAGCTCATGATACGTTTTGGCACGAAACCTTCCACCTCTACCATCAAGCCGTATATCAGGCACTGTCAAAACCTGGATTTCAACTATCCCTATGTTGGACAAACTAGAGATCTGATTGATGAAGGTGATGCGCCTAGAGGATTCCGACTCGATCGTTTCTTGTATCCCGTCGGTCACGGCCAAAAAGTATTCAATGCGGTAACGAAGGCCATTAGCCAATGGGAAATGTTTAATCATCCGATGTCTGAGCTCAATTATCTCAATCCTGAAATTAAAAGCGGGAATACTGTCGTCGTTGTTTTTGGGATGATGGGACTATGGACGGTTAATCCGGCTCGCATCATTTACGAAATCGAAAACTCCCGACAGCAGGGGAAGATTAAACAAGCGGGATTCGCCTACGGGACGACTATGGGACACGTTGCTATTGGGGAAGAACTGTTTCACGTCGACTGGAATCTGGAAACAGACGAAGTTAACTTTCGCATTACCGTATTCTCCCGCCCTGGCTCACTCCTAGCCTGGGTTGGAAAGCCATATATGCTCTACCAACAAAAACGGTTCCGAAGAATGGCTGCTCAGGCAATTTCAACCAAATGTAATGGAATCTGTTAACCGCCCATTAAAATAACGTGTATCATATCGGTTGCTAGAGATCTGTTTGCTGAGCATCGTATTCAACGAGCTATAGATTCACTGCGAAAGAACATCACATGTGGCCTGAAAACGAACAAACTCAAAATTTGCTAGCACGACGTAAAGACGGGGATCAGACCGCCTGGAATGCGTTGCTTCAACGTCATCGTTCTGCTGTTCAACGCCTTGTCAACATGCGTTTAGACAATCGCATACGACAGCGAGTTGGAGTGAGTGATGTAGTGCAGGACGTGATGATTGAAGCTAATCGACGTATCGATCGTTATCTCCAAGACCCCGGAATTGACTTTCATCTCTGGCTGCGGCAAATCGCGAAGGATCGTATTATTGATGCTCATCGACGCCACCGAGCTACGGCGAAGCGAAGTGTTGATCGGGAACAACGCCTTGTACAAGGCGGAGTAAACCAAAGCACAATCAATCTGGGGAATCAACTTCGTGACAACGATTTGACGCCCGCCGCTCAGGCTACCCGCCGTGAAATGGCCAACCGCATGGAAGATGCGTTAATGAAACTAAACGATTTAGACCGTGACATCATTATCATGCGGCACTATGAACAATTATCTAACGATGAAGTCTCTAAGACGCTCAACCTAAAACCTGCCGCCGCCAGTATGCGATATCTTCGGGCACTTCGTAAACTTAGAAATCAACTGCTCCCTCAACAAGTCGATTCTCAAACAACCACTTCATGACCACTGCGAACTCACCTTCAGATAACGACTCGGATGATTCGAAGGAATATGACGAGAATATTGTAAATGTGCTCGAGGAGTTGCAGAAAAAGATCATTGCCGGTCAGCCGATTCAGCCGGAAACCATTTATCAGCAATTCCCTCAATTCGAGCAGGAGCTTCGAGAGTTATTACCAGTCATGCTGGTAGCAGATGTCGCCGGTGGCTACTTTCGCTTAGTCGAATGTGAAGAAGGAACTTTGGATACCGCCCCCGCACGCACAACCCCTTGCCGGCTGGGAGACTTTGAACTCCTGGAAGAACTGGGACGCGGGGGGATGGGTATTGTATATCGGGCAAATCAACAGAGTCTAAACAGAGAGGTCGCTCTGAAGATGATTTTGCCAGGTCGGTTTGCTAGTCAGGAACAACGGGAAAGATTTCAATACGAAGCAGAAGCCGCAGCTAAACTCGATCACAATGGAATTGTTCCGGTATACGAAGTCGGTGAGCTTGAAGACTGTCCCTACTTTTCAATGAAGTTGATTCATGGACAAACCATAAAAGATCTTGTGCAAAATGAACTCTATAGTTCCCGGGATGCTGCTGAGATTGGTTTGGCAATCTCCCGAGCCGTTCATTATTCGCATAATCAGGGTGTACTTCACCGTGACCTCAAACCTTCCAATCTTATGATCGATCATGACGGCAGGCCACACATCACGGACTTCGGACTTGCCAAACAATCTACAAGTGACTCCGGCTTAACACAGACGGGAGTTATTCTGGGGACCCCGTCCTATATAGCACCTGAACAAGCAGCTGGGTCACGGGGAGATGTCGGGATCCACTCAGATATTTACTCTTTAGGTGCCATTCTGTACTACATGGTGACCGGGAGGCCACCGTTTCAGGCAGCTTCTGCGATGGATACGATCATGCTGGTACTGGAGCAGGAGCCGGTCGCTCCACGAATCATCAATCCGGCTATCGATCGCAATCTGGAAATGATCATTCTGAAGTGTCTGCAAAAACCTGCCGATTTGAGATATGCTTCCGCGCGTGAATTAGCAGACGATCTTGAAGCCTACATCAATCACCAACCCATTAAAGCAAGTTCAGGTCGCTTTAGTCACATTATCGCTCGTTGGCTTGGGGAAACTCATCACGCTGCAGTCCTGCAAAACTGGGGCCTCCTCTGGATGTGGCATAGCCTCGTCTTGCTACTGGCCTGCGTCCTGACCAATGTGATGTTTCTCGCTGATATCGACAACCGACTATACTATTCCGGAATGTGGACATTCGGTCTCGGCGCCTGGGCTGCTGTCTTCTGGAAGTTACGTCAAAAACTTGGCCCCGTGCTTTTTGTTGAACGGCAAATCGCTCATGCCTGGGCTGCAAGTTTAGTCGCCATTGGCTTACTATTCCCTATCGAATATTTAATGGGATTAGAAGTGCTTGAGGCCGCCCCGGTCATCGGACTCATCAGTGGGATGGTCTTTATGGTAAAAGCAGGTATTCTGACCGGTAAATTTTACGCTCAGGCAATTGCCTTGTTTGCTACCGCGGTTGGAATGGCAATCTTTCCTAAACATAGTCTGTTCCTCTTCGGAGTCGTATCAGCTATCTGCTTTTTTGTTCCCGGTTACCAATATCATCGTCAAAAAACAGGGGCCTAAGAGAGGATTATTCGGTTCACGAGCCAATGGCATTTGTCCCCAACCTCCCTTAGAATACAGGTTTGCACCTGCTTTGAATGCGTTGGATGACAGCAGGTAAATCCAGACGAATCAATGCATTATCCCGGTCTTCGGTCTAATTGCATATAAATAACAACTCAAGGTTTCGTAGGCGAAACAATTTGTCGAATGATTTTGAATCGACACAGAAAGGACAATTTCATGTTTAACAAAATGATCACTTCGTGCCTGTTGCTAAGCGTTTTCAGTCTTACAACGTTTGCACAAGACGAAGAAAAGCCAGCACCCATCGCGGATGTTGTCAAAGACGGTAGCTACGCATTTGGCGTCAACTTCATGAACAATATGAAATCTCAGGGGGTTAATCTGAATCTCGAAGCTTTCCTTCAGGGTGTCACTGACGCGTCTTCCGATAAAGTCGAAAAAAGCGAGCAGGAACTTCAAGCCGCTTTCCTTGCATTCCAGCAGGCCCTACAAACAATGGCTGCCGAAAAGGCTTCGAAAGCTGGTGACAACAACAAGAAAGAAGGCGAAGTATTTCTCGTTGCCAATGCTAAAAAAGAAGGGGTAAAAGTAACCGAAAGCGGTCTTCAATACAAAGTAATCAAGGCTGGTGAAGGAGCCACTCCCAAGCCGACCTCGAAGGTCACGACTCACTATGAAGGGAAGCTGATCAACGGTACTGTCTTCGACAGTTCTTACAAGCGTGGCGCTCCTGCTACATTTGGCGTAAATCAAGTGATTCCCGGATGGACAGAAGCTCTTCAACTGATGAAAGAAGGCGACCAGTGGGAATTGTACATTCCATCTAAACTAGCTTACGGTGAGCGAGGAGCGGGTGCTGACATTGGTCCTAACTCCACTCTGATTTTCAAAATTGAATTGATCAAAGTTGACGACTAGTCGCCTTTATTAACAAGGACATACTTCAATGCGTAGTTTTACTATGAAATCTCTAGCTGTCGTGGCCATGATTTTTTCCACGATTGCCGTCAGCGCTGCTGAACTGGGAGTGTCGATTGAATCTGCATTTCCTAATCTTCGAATTGCACGCCCCATCGTGATTACTCACGCTGGTGATGGCAGTAATCGAATCTTTGTCGCTTCCCAACTGGGCTCGGTTCATATTTTCGAAAAGAACTCAGAAGTGGAAGAATCAGCTGTTTTCTTCGATCACGAAGAGTTGGTTACTTATAAAGACAAAGAGAACGAAGAAGGCCTACTAGGCTTCGCCATGCATCCCAATTACAAGGAAACTGGTGAATTCTTCCTTTTCTATACTACCGCTGATGCAGAGCATACATCTGTGGTAAGCCGCTTCCGCGTCTCCAAAGACGATCCCAACAAAGCGGACCCAACTTACGAAGAAGAACTAATTCGTATCCCTCAGCCATTCTGGAACCACAATGGTGGAACCCTGGCTTTCGGGCCTGATGGATATCTGTACATCGCGTTAGGCGATGGCGGCAAAGGTGGTGACCCCATGAAGAATGGTCAAAATCTGAGCACGCTCAATGGAAGTATCCTTCGGATCGACGTGGATCATAAAGACGAAGGTAAAAACTATGCCGTGCCTAAGTCCAATCCTTTCGTAAAAACCAAAGATGCTAAGCCAGAAATTTATGCTTACGGTTTTCGGAACGTATGGCGACTATCATTTGACCGACTCACAGGTACATTCTATGCCGCCGATGTTGGCCAAAAACTATGGGAAGAAATCAACATCGTAAAACGAGGTGGGAATTACGGTTGGAATCTTCGCGAAGGTAATCATCCATACGTTACTGAATCTGGTGAAAAAGGCTCTGGTCCTCGTGATGACCTGATCGATCCTATCTTCGAATACGATCACGAAACCGGCAAGTCCATCACCGGTGGTGTGATATACCGGGGTTTAGCTGCCCCGCAACTTCATGGAATGTACGTCTATGCCGACTATGTTTCAGGACGCATTTGGGCTTTAGAGCATGATTACAAGACTGGTAAAGTCATTGCAAATCATGAAATTCCAAATAAATCTGCCGCGGGTGAAAATATTCCCATCATCACCTTTGGTGAAGATCAGGATGGTGAAGTTTACTTTACCACTCAGTTGCGAGGTGGTGAGATCTTTAAATTCAAAAAGAATTAGATTTACCATCCCCTTCAATTCAAAGCTCCTTCATGACCGTCAGGTGGTGAAGGAGCTTTTTACGTACGGCCTCAGGAACAGACGGAGAGTCAGCCTTCACTCATAAACCAATTACCTGAACCCAACGTTTAGACGGCTCTCCTAACTTAAACCAACAACCCCGTAAATTTGCCCGCGGCATTCCCGTCAAAAGGAAAAACCATTATGAACCACTCAAATCAGAACTCGCAACGAATTGCATTCGTTCTTCATGCCCTCATTTGCCTTTGTGTCCCAGGTTTGGCAACAGCTCAGACATTCCATGAACTTCCTCCGATCGCCGATGCCGAAGGATTTGCTGCTCCCTATGTCGGTGTTTCCGGTAGTAGTCTAATTGTCGCGGGCGGAGCTAACTTTCCTGACAAGCCCCGATGGCAAACAGGTAAGGTTTGGTATGACTCCATTTTCATCCTAGATACCCCCAATGGTGAATGGCGAAAGTCAAAGAGCAAATTACCTCGGCCTCTGGCATATGGTCTCTCCTTTAACCTCTCAAAAAGTGACCGGTCCCTTGCTTTAAGCATTCCGCATGGTGTCCTTTGTATCGGTGGTGGAGACAGCAAAGAGCATATCGCTGACTGTTTTATTCTGACACTTACAAAAAATGGGATGCGAATTTCAAAGTTACCATCGCTTCCAGCCCCATTAGCAAATACGACGGGAATCCTTCATGAAGGAGTTGTTTACGTACTTGGCGGTTTGCACTCACCGACCTCAGATCGTCCAGCTCAGATCTTTTGGAAACTGGACCTGACTAATACCTCTAATGAATGCCAATGGGAAGAGCTGTCACCCTGGCCAGGTAATCCGAGAATGCTTGCCGTCGCCGGGGTTATCAACAATACCATCTGCCTTTTCTCAGGCACAGACTTAGTAAAGAACCAAGATGGATCAATGAGCCGGAAATACCTGAAAGATGGTTTCGCTTATGACCTCCAAACGAAACAATGGAGAAAAACTGCGACTCTACCGCGACCCGCTGTTGCAGCACCCACACCGGCCATTACGACGAATAACGCCCTGCTTGTGGTTTCAGGCGACCACGGAGAGTTCGCCTCCCAAACAGAACTACTTAAAGACAAGCACCCGGGATTTCCTGCAGGTGTCCTCGCGTACAATCCACAAACGGACTCCTGGAGCAAAGCAAATGATTTCCCCAAAGACGTCGGGGAGGATCCCGCAGGCAATCCTCATGGAGGCATCTGGCCTCCCGTAGTCACCAACATTACACATTGGCACGGTCAACCTGTGATTGTCTGTGGCGAAGTCCGGCCACGTGTTCGCTCGCGTCGAGCATTTATGGTGAAGTTCTAAGCCTCGACAGGTTCAGACCCCGATTCAGTAAAACGATCAATAATCGCACAGCCACACGAGTCACTCCATACATTCACACTAGTGCGGAACATATCAAGCACTCGGTCGACAGCTAGAATCAACCCCTGCATCTCCAGCGGTAGTCCCACTGCCTGTAACACAATCACCATCATGACCAGTCCGGCATGTGGAATTCCCGCTGCCCCAATACTGACCAACAGTGCCGTTAATGCCACCGTGATTTGGAGGCCTAATGAAAGAGGTTCAGTCATCGTATGCTGAGCAATAAATAATACGGCGACTGCTTCATAAAGGGCCGTGCCATCCATATTAATCGTTGCTCCTAATGGCAACACGAACGAACTGGTTTGATTGCTCACCTGCGCCCGTTTTTCAACACTGGCCATTGTCAAAGGTAAAGTACCATTGCTCGATGCCGAACTAAACGCCGTCAGCAGTGCCGGACTCATTGCGCGGGCAAATTTTAAAGGATCTCGCTTACCCACAAACTTTAAGATGACAGGTAAAGTCACACAAGCATGGAATAGCAATGCCAACAATACGGTTAACATGTACCAGGCCAAGGGGACAAATACATCCGTACCATTTAGTGCCGTGGCATTGAGCATCAGAAAGGCGACACCGAATGGTGCCAATGCAATTACGGCCATCGTCATCTTCATCATGACTTCAAAGCCTGCTTCCGCTACGTCGCGAATCGTCGTAAGCGTCTTACCGCCCACGAGCAATGCACACAGGGCAAACAGGAGCGTGAAACTGATGATGGACAAAAAGTCGCCTTCAGCCAGGGCCTGCAACGGATTGGTGGGGACCATTTTTTCAAGTTGCGAAAACAACATGACTGGAACTGGCTCGGCTGACTTGACAACAGTATCAGTCGCCACCGTAATAATCGNTTCGGAGCGTTCGCCTGGCTGAATAACATTAACAAACAGAAGCCCCGTGATGATGGCCAGGAAACTGGTGCACAGATAATAGGACATCGTNCGACTAAACATCCTGCCAATACGTTCCGCTTTCCCCAATCCGAGCACGCCCGTCGTCAGGGAGCACACGATCAAAGGAATCGCCACCATCTTTAACATCCGCAGAAAAAGGTCACCTAACCGATCCGTCCAATCACTCACCCAACGTGCCCAACTTCGTCCGTGTTCCTGAAACATCCGATATAGTTCGGGCTCATCTTTACGAAAGGAGTCCATATCCGAGTGTGAAATATCAGAATAAGCTGGTGATTTTCCGATGACAAAATATTTCGTCTTTTCAGTTCCGGTATAAGTCGTAAGCAAAGCCATCGAGTTGATGTCCTGNAGCTCCACGCGAGTAAACGAGCCCGCCGCATCTCCTTCAAGAGTNATAGAATGCTCACGAGCGTTAAGATTCAGAAGCACACCTAGCAAGCCACCCGCAACCATACCGAGAAGAATCTGCCAGTGNAGTGCAAGTTTCGTTTTTTGTGGTTCGTTCATTTCTAGTTACCCGATAAAAAAACCCGGCCACCAGGACCGGGTTTTGATTTCAATTTGATCACTGACTATTCAGTAATCATATCATCCACGCTACCGCCGGAGGGAATCATTGGCAAAACGTGTTCCTGATAGGGAACTTCAACATCAAGTACAAAGGGACCATCGTACTCGATCATTTCCAACAACGCCGCTTCCAGATCTTCTTTACGTGAAACTGAGGCTGCTCCACATCCGTAGCCTTTGGCNATCTGAACAAAGTCGGGATAACGTTCAACCGCATAGGCACTCTTACCTTTACCACGCGCTTCATCATCATCGATTGGACCTAGATAGGTATGAGCTCGACGCCCATCCATGAAACGATCTTCCCACTGCACAACCATACCGAGGTGTTGATTGTTTAACAACAAGACTTTCACGGGGAGATTTTCACATTTACAAGTGGCAAGTTCCTGAATATTCATTTGGAAACTTCCGTCGCCATCGATATCGATAACGAGCTTATCCGGATGAGCAGCCTGAACTCCCATCGCCGCCGGCAAACCAAAGCCCATGGTTCCCAGTCCGGAACTGGACAACCANGTACGAGGTTTATTGAACTNATAAAACTGAGCGGCCCACATTTGATGCTGNCCTACACCTACGGTGATCACCGTNTCNCGTTCCTGTGTGATACGTGACAATTCAGCNATCGCATGCTGTTGTANGATGCCGTCAAANGAATGATCGTAAGTCAGCGAGTTCTCCTGCTTCCAGGTACGGCACTGAGTTCGCCATTCATCAATGTCGTCTTTGTGCTCCACCAGTGGGAGTAGGCGTTGTAGAGCAATCTTGACATCACTCACAATTGGAATATGGGCCGGTTTGTTTTTGTTGAGTTCGGATGGATCGATATCAATGTGAACAATCTTTGCATTCCGGGCAAATTTCTCTAGCTTACCGGTTACGCGATCATCAAAACGAACACCAAGGCCAATCAGTAAGTCACAATCTCGTACAGCCCAGTTCGCATAAATCGATCCATGCATTCCCAGCATATCCATGCAAAGTGGATCTGTTGCCGGAAAGGCACCTAAGCCCATCACTGTTAACGTGGTTGGAATTTCAGTTTTGGCAATCAGTTCACGCAGCTCATTAGTCGCTTCGCCGGTAATAATACCACCGCCCGCATAGATCAATGGACGTTTAGCATGCTTGATGGCGGCGGCCACCTGATTCAGTTGCTCGGCTGGTGGCTCATCAATCACACCAAAACGATAACCCGGCAGATTCATGTCCGCATCCCAGTCCACAGTACATTGTGACAACTGGATGTCTTTCGGAATATCGATCAGAACAGGACCAGGACGACCTGTTGTTGCAATGTGAAATGCTTCTTTAACGACACGAACCAAATCGTTTGCATCGGTTACCAAATAGTGATGCTTCGTGATACCACGGCAGACTTCCACCATCGGGGTTTCCTGGAAAGCGTCGGAGCCGATAACTGGTGTCGGAACCTGAGCAGTAATCGCAATCATTGGAATACTATCCAATTTGGCGTCAGCAATTGCAGTCACAAGATTCGTAGCACCGGGACCACTGGTGGCAATACAGACTCCGGGAACACCGGTCGTACGTGAAATACCTTGAGCCGCGAAACCACCACCTTGTTCATGACGGGGAAGAATTGTACGAATTTTGTCCTCGTTGCGTAACAATGCCTGATGTAAAGGCATACTACACCCACCAGGGTAGGCAAAGACGACTTCGGCGCCGTTACGAATCAGAGCTTCGACAAGGATGTCAGCGCCTGCCATAAAGTCCGTTTCGGAAGCCTTATCTATGGTTGCCATTTTCTACTCCTGTCTCCTCAATGGAAACAAATATAAACGTCAGGTATTTCTTCTTTCAATTATTACCCACTCACACTCTCGCGGTGCTGGCAAAACACTGTTTGCCCCGAATTCTTAGGGTATTC
>PAJC01000055.1 GCA_002705165.1 Planctomycetaceae bacterium
TAAAGTAGCCTGTAAAGTAGCCTGATCAGGGGTCTCTGCTTTAGCATCTGTATCGAGCTTCAATTGTCCCTCTTTGGCCATCGGATTAATCTCAACTCGCTTAACCTGCCAGTGAAGATGAGCAATGCCACTCGAGTTAACCTCGGCAACGGTCCATTGGCCCGCGATAATAATTTCATTTTGGTAATTCAGCTTGTCGCTATCCGAAGAGACAGCAAGAACAACGTTAGACGTAAGCTTAATGTTATAGACCTCACCTACAGTCCATTGCCAACGCAATGCCTCTGCCTTCAGAGGAGTCCCGTGCAGAGACATCAGGCTTAGTGGTAGCCATACCCAACAAAGAAACCTCACAGCTCAATCACTCCATTAATGTCCAGAACCACCGGTTGAGCCTCGGTGGNTGNAGANACTTTGTCNGCCCAGGCACNGGCATCCTGCTCAATNGGNGGCCATGTATTAAAGTGAGCNGGAACCACTCTAGCTGGTTTCAGCATTTTGACNGCCTGCACGGAATCNTCCGGTCCCATNGTAAAATGATCACCTATACTCAGGATNGCCAAATCGATTCCCTGACGGCCATATAATTCCATTTCCATAAAGAGCGCNGTGTCACCNGANAAATAAACTTTCCCTTCCGCTAACGTCAAAATATANCCAGCTGGATTTCCTCCATAACTTCCATCCGGCATCGATGAACTGTGATGGGCAATGGTCATCCGAACATGCCCAAAGGGAAGTTGAATACCACCGCCCAAATTCAGCTGGATGGTGTTCTCCACGTTCTGTTGGCTTTGNAACCANGCTGCTGCCTCCACCGGGGCAACCACNGTAGCTCCGGTCCGNTTGGCGATCGATGCTACGTCCGCCACATGATCAGCGTGACCATGAGTTACCAGAATAAAATCTGCCTCTAAATCATCGGCNGAAACCGTGGCGACAGGGTTATCATTCACAAACGGGTCCACCAGCACTGTTTGNTCACCTGTTCTAATTTCAAATGCATAATGCCCTAACCACTTTATCGAAGTCGCCATGTTATTTAGTCCTTTTGTGAATCTGCAATTCCCAGCAGCGATTTCATCTTGTTTTTATAAGCCTCCACTCCAGGTTGCCCGTAGGGATTTATTCCTAANAACCGGCCTTCCACCACTGTCGCCAGCATCATCATTTGGAAATACTGCCCGAGACTAAATGCATCCGTACTTTCAAGCTCAATGTCGATGACCGGGCGTCCGGCTTCCTGGAGAGCCTGATTAGTTCCTTGATAGGCTGCCGATAGCAATTCAGTCATNGGTTTNCCTGCCAATTGATTCAATGCATCATGATCTGAATCACGTTTAGGCACCCGGATACGATCGGTCCTTGTCGACCGTATCGCTACATTGACAATGACTTTGTTACGTCGACCTTCCTGGTGTTGCTGTGCCCGTGAATGCAAGTCACGAGTGTTTACTGCAGTGACCGGTGTAGCCCCCATTTCGGCCTTCCCTAAACTCTCGGCAAGAAGCTGGTCGTACCAAAGCCCGGCAGATTCAAGAGCCTTGGACCAAACACTCAAAACTCGAATATCGACCCCTCTGCTTGTCTCGAGCAAATGGGCAGCACCCACATACTGCAAAACCGGATTCTGTTCCGCAGAAGCGGTGCGAAAAGTATCATTCATAGCGGCCGCGCCTTCCAGAAGTTGAACAACATCTACTCCCATACAGGCTGCTGGCAATAATCCCACCGGAGATAAAACACTAAAACGCCCGCCCAAGCCGTCCGGTACCCGAAATACATCTTTGCAATTCAAACTCCGCGCTAANGAATCCAACTTTCCTTCCGGACCCGTGACCGGAACAATGCGACTCGATACTTCCTCTGGAAACTGNTGCTGCAGGGACTCCAGAAATAATCGAAATGCAACCGCTGTTTCCAGCGTGCCACCACTCTTACTAATCACGACNANTGACCAGCGGCTGCCAGATAACCTCTGAAGTAAAGCCTGTATAGAATCGTTATCTAAACTATTTCCTTCAAAATANATACGAGGGCGTCCCGCACGTTGTTCCACAGACAACTCGTTGTAGTACGGTTCACAACATCCATCGAGAATAGCNTTGGCTCCCATATAGGAACCACCAATCCCAAGNATGACGACCGCCTCACTGGAATCCTGTAATTGACGAGCCACCGACAGAATTTGAGCTAGCTCACTTCCCCGTCGATCCTCGGCATACTGCCTGAGTAACCGTTCCGGNAATTNATAGAACCTTCCATCTAACGGCACCTTTTCAACTGGAATCGACTCTGACTGAAGTAACTTAACATCGGTAAGTACGGTCTCATCGCGTACAGCTTCTAAACGATTTGCCAATTCAGCAAATTGCAACTTAGTAATTCCATGTTCATCCAGCCAACAACCNGACAAATCAACAGACAANGAGGAANTCACGAAAAGCTACTCTCTTCAAGGATAAGATCAATGTGTAAGACCTCTTTGATTCTACCGAGAATCACACGNTTTGGCAGTTGTGACTTTGCAAAACTAAGCGGTGAAGCTAAGGGCCGGGGACAAACCGTTCAGATTTGTAAACGATTAGTCAATCGGGGCTTGTTCATTTAGCCACGGAGGCGAAAATAAAAGAATCTAACAATCACAGGACAGTCTCAAACGAAGAATCGATAAGACATGGATACACACGATTTAACCCGAAAACTGCAAGTTAAGAATGANTCNAAAATTGTCATGCTCGTTGCCGATGGTTTGGGAGGTCTGCCGCACGAAGTTGGTGGACAGACAGAATTAGAAGCTGCCAACACCCCCAATCTCGATAGTCTGGCAAGTCGTAGTATTCAGGGACTAAGTACACCGGTCCTGCCCGGTATCGCTCCTGGCTCTGGCCCCGGGCATCTGGGACTCTTTGGTTACGACCCGCTCAAGTACGAAATCGGACGTGGAGCTCTGGAAGCAACAGGGATTGGTTTTGAGCTCCAGGACGGTGATGTCGCGATTCGTTGTAATTTCTGTACGCTGGACGAGAACAAAAACATTACCGATCGCCGAGCTGGACGAATTGCTACGGAACTTAGTGCACCGATTGCGGAAAGTCTTCGCCAGATTCAAATCGAGGGAATCGAAATCTTTGTCGAACCGGTCAAAGAACATCGATTTGTCGTTGTCTTTCGCGGCGAGGGCCTTGGTGGAAATGTTTTAGATACCGATCCACAAGCAACGGGTGTCCCACCACTCGAACCAGTTGCTACCGACCCTGAAAGTGAAAAGACAGCGGAAGTAGCCAAAGAATTTCTGCGGCAGGCCGGTGAGATTCTCAAAGATCAGCCACAGGCGAACTTCCATACGATGCGAGGATTCGCTGCCAGGCCAAACCTACCCAGCTACGAAGAAGTTTACGGTCTTCGCGCGGCTGCTGTAGCCGTCTACCCCATGTACAAAGGCTTGGCTCGNCTGGTAGGTATGGACGTTATCGGTGATGCGTCTAACCTNGACGAACAGGCTGCTGTCATCAAAGAAAACTGGGATGACTACGACTTTTTCTTTGTCCATTTCAAATACACTGACAGTACTGGTGAAGATGGTAACTTCGAAGAGAAAAANGCTCGCACTGAAGACTTCGATGCCATCATTCCAAAAATCCTGGACTTGGACCCAACGGTTGTGATCGTTACCGGCGACCACAGCACGCCAAGTTATCTGGCGAACCATAGCTGGCACCCCGTGCCAACCCTGCTCAGCTCCGCCTGCTGTCGCTATGACAATCTCAGTGAATTTAACGAGTCTTCAGCTCGGGTTGGCGGGCTTGGACAATTCGAAGCCAAGCACTTAATGACGCTTGCACTGGCTAACGCTGGCAGGCTCGGAAAATATGGCGCCTAACAATCACCATCAGGCGTACAGTTCTATCTGGCTTGTTGCAAAATAAATCTTGCATCGAGCCAGTTAGCGTAATCGGCAACGGTTGCCCGGTCTGCCATTCCGACAACAAGCGATATCTCTTTGGCTTCACCAAGNGGCACTTTGATTGTCTGATTACGGTCCCCGCCCNTAATCACGCCGCTTGAATAAACAGGANTCCAATCACCNGAATCCTCGCGCAGAAACACATGGAACGTGACACTACCACGAGTTCCCGCAATGGAATCGATTGCAATATCGGAAATGAATGTGGTGGCAGCTTCAGGTATATCAAAGGTCACTCGTGATAAAGACTTCATCCCAAGACCATGCTGGAAAGTGAAATTGGCATGGCGGAGCATTCCACCTATCGCATTACGTCCGTGACCAGGCCNGGCATATTTCAAGNGCTCGGTGTGAGCCAGCGTTCCTTCAAAAAAGGGGAGGCTNACAGACTGTGTTTCTTCTAATCCGTCAAGAAACACCACGTCCGTTTTTAAGGGACGCAAACAAATCAGATTTTCCCAAACATTCACCTCTTCTTGTACAAACAGCGGGTCGGCCGTAGTCAACCGCACCTGACTTGCTGTCTCCCACGTAAGCTGTCTGCCGTTTCGTGAAACACGACTCGCCTGGCCAAAGCTCCCGTCTGAAAAACCGACAAATAACTCTGCTGTTTTGTTCCGCTGCATCTCATTCATTACGAATGCCTTAACGGATGAAAATGGGACCGTTAACCCCTGAACTGATTGAGAAGCGTCGAGGTGTAAAAACTCTTCCTCGTCGATCGCAAACTTACCATCGATACGAGTCTGCCGATTAAACAATACAAAATGACTGGCTTCATCGTCGAAAATACTATCGAGTAATCTATCCCGAGCAGACAGCACCTTGGGAACGTTNCGAATAACAGCTCGCACATCTTTCCACGAAACTGTCAGGGGCTNCCAAAGTAAGGATTGTATCTCAACCCCCTCCCTGCNTAGTTTCAGCTGATCTGCNACAAGCACTTCACCATGTCTCAAAACAACCCAACCACGGTTNGCCTGCTGACGTAACTGACCAAAGCTATATAACTCGGATAGCGGGAGTGCAGAGTCGTTTGCAAACTCCATCGTTCCGTTCTGGACTTGCAAGAGGGTTCGCTGACTCACGGTACCCGTTGGATGCAACTGCACACGATGTTGTGCCATCGTCGGGCTACCCCAACTCAGGCAAAGCAATAACGTTAAAACCATTCGCACCGACATGTTCGCCTCCGGCATCACATTACTTTCTTAACAGAGGAAGAAAGTTCTTCGGCATACTTAAGATTAGGCAAACCATCGCCGTTGCATACTCATTACAAATCGACTCATCTTCCCAGACACCTGAAGCAAGTTGCTTACGTAACAACAGNTCACTCACCTGGTCGTACCATNTACTCCAGTTGTCGCCACCCAATTGCCACAAGGCATGCGCGGCATAATATTGGCCGTAAAANTAATGTGGNTCTCCAGCGTATTCANCATCTGCGGGAATATTTTCCATCAGATACTGGGATGCCGCCGCAAAAATATCGTTCTGCTTGACTCCCAAACTCGCCAACGCCACTATTGCCGCGCCGGTGCGTGGGTAAGCACTTTCCCCGACAGCCGTGACATAACGGAAACCTCCATCATCGTTCTGCAGGTTGCGCACATAGGCTCTCGCACGAGCGATGGTTTGACCAGGGACAAAAAACCCTGCATTTCGAGCCGCTCTTAAAGCCATGGTCTGACAAACGGTTACAGAGATATCTGCATCTTTTTTTGTTGGTCCATATCGCCAGCCACCTTCATCATTCTGTGTAGAAACAATCAGGTTGATCGCATTNTTCAATGCCGNACGAACCTCTCGCTGGNGAGTNACTCCGTAGACTTGAGCNAGAAATAATGANGCAAAGCCATGACCATACATAACTCCCCGAACGCCTTCATTCGGCACAGAAATCAGGCCATTCTGCTGGGCATGCTGCAATACGAAATCCACCAATCGGCTAACGTATTTNCCATAAGGTCCACGGTTCGGCAAATGACCTCGCGACAAAAATGCCAATCCCCCCAAACTCACCACCGCCAAATTCTGTTGATATGCCGATTGACCAAATGAACCATCTTCCTGCACACGNGAGGCCAACCAACTGATCCCTTTCTGTACAGCCTGCTGATGCTTCGCCAAAAACAAGCCCTTGGGCTGCTGCCCAAATAGAAGTTCAGGCGGCGCAGCGGAGAAACACCAGCCCCAGACGCTAACGCCAGACAACCTCTTCAGAAGAGTTCGTCGATCTTCTCCGGCTAATGACATGGATTAATTCTTCTTTAAGTTGTTATAAAACTGTTGTAACAGATGCTCATAACCGGGCAGAAATGGCTGGGATNCTGANTCTCNNAAAGGGATCTGCACNACAGGCGGCAGTTGGTTCCAATTGCTTTCAAGAAGATNAGCACCTTCGCTANCAACGCCTGCAGNAACTTCATTCTCCNCTGTTTCNCCGATGGTNCCAACACCTGCTTCCTGACCAGCTAGCCCTTCCGTTGGTGTTGTCACAACGGCCGAAGTCACCGAACCCTGCTTTCCTTCGATCAAAGAGTCCAATCGACGTAGAATATCAAATTGCAAAGGCTCAATACCCTCCGAGAATTCTCCACTCGCATGATGCTTCAATAACTGAAGATGATATTGAATCTGCTGACTCACCATCCGCAACTCGTTATCTTCACCCCGCTCTCCAATGTCCTCACCAAGAACCTGACGTGGCGTTTCGTTTCCAGAGGATTCCCTGCCCATAGTTAGAGTGCTATCGGGATCGGGGGCAGGTGCTATACTCGCCTTTTTAAAAAGCTTTTCAATTGTTGCCTCTGGCAATACGACCTCGCCGGAGTCTTGCTGCACTGCGCAAACAACAACAGAAGTCAAAGTCATCAGGACAAAACAAATCAACCGTTGGCTATTCATTCCCTGCATCCTCCTTTGTCATTTGCATCTGTTTGATTGCCTCGATGATTCTGGTTTGATGTTGAATCAGAGAATTTAACTGTTGTTTTTCCTCTTGGCTCAACTCCGTTTTCTTCACAAGAGGATTCACGTTCGCATGAAGACGCTTTTGCATTATCCGAAGCAACGAGAGCAGCTCTGAATTTACCGTTGCAGACTTTCGATTACCATCCTTATCGTCCTGCAATGCAGCCGATCCATCGGCGGCGACACCTATCATCGTTTCCAGCATTTCGACAGCCTCCTGCTGAAACTTAACTCCACCTCGAGTTCCAGAAACCATTAATTCTGCTGCTTTGTTTTGTGAGATTGCAACATCTTGCAGACCAATCTGAAGCAAAGGCGAGACAAAGGCTTGCTGTGAAAGTTCAGTAGCAACATCGGCCAATTGTCTTTGCCGCTCCATCAGTGAGTAAGCCACTTGGCTAGTCAGATCCATTCCCATCAAAACTACTTGCTGACGATGCAAACTCTTGAGACGCTCAACAAATACGCGATACTGTTGATCTGTCGTTTGCAAATCCTCTTCAAGCTCAATACCCAATTCAAATAATACCCTTTGCATGATTTGAACAATATATTCTTGCTGATTCAATACACGCGTAATTTGACGTTTACGTATTTCTTCTGCAACCTGCCTCATCTCTGAGACCACAACCGCAGCTAACTCCTGAACAGGCAAACTGATTACAAGTTGCTCTTCTGCGATCGTTTGGTCGATTAACTGGAAAACATCAGAGGCCAGCGAAAGTTGCCTACCTGCCAATTCATTAAGTGTCGTGTCCAGTTGAAAGCCTTCATTGGTTAGGATCGAGGCCGATCTACNGGAGGTCTGGCTCCTCAGGTCAATTTGTTTTCCCAGTAAACCTTTCCAGGAAGATTCAAACTCTGCCTGCGATTGGGCGGACGACTGTGCTCCTAAAACAGAATCAATTAACTTCACTGCCAACTGCACATACCCTTGAATTACTTCCATATCAGATAACCACTNTTGATTATCCGTCCGACGATTATTCCTAACCTGGTAAATACCGGTTTGCAAAGGTTGTAGATGCTTACTTTGAATCGTCACTGCCAACTCTTCAAGCCTTGCTAGTGACTCACTTATTAGTGGAGCCTTAACCTTAGTAAGGCTAAGGCCTANATCAATGACTTCAAGTCTGGTCAAAATTGAGTTACTACCACCTGACAACACGCCATTCATATTCGCGGCCTCTAAACTCAGCTGATGCAACAACTTTGACACTTCCAAGTCAGAGTCACTAACAGACTGCAACAACCCCAATGTCTTAAGGGAATCATCCAAAAGCCGTTGAAGAATGCGAAATCGAATTTGCACATCCTCCAATTCCCGCGTCAGCCGGCCACGTAGTTCACGGTCAGACGAAACGCTTAAATGCACTGTTTCGCTTGTTGCCTGATTACCAAATTGATCCGTCGCTCTAAAACTAAGACTCAATTCTGCACCAACTGCAAAGCTCGGTAACGAACTTACATCCAAACCACACTCTACCTGAATACTATCCGGTTGCTGCACGACAAAAATCCGATTNGTGTCAAAGACAGGTCTCGCACCGACGAACACCTTCTCAAGATCAAGAGGGATACGAAGCCCCTTCTGATTTTCGGCTCCCTTATTTTGAATCACCACCTCCAGACTCTCCACTCTCAAGTCATCTGTAATATGGACTGACACCGGAACGACTCCCGTCACAGTTAACAAGGTATCTTCGGAAGGTTTTCGCACATGTAACTTTGGCAATTGATCTTCCAAGACATCTATTCGCCACACTTCACGAGTCTGAGAGACGACACCGTTCGCATCTTCAAATTCCAACCAGAACAGACCTGACGTATTCACTTCGAGATCATCGATAGTCACCNCNACTCCTTCCCCNTCGCGTGNNACCACGAGTGNATGNCGNGTATGATNTCCAGCGACNTCCCAAATCAACTTTGCCGTCTCGATTGGATTATCCAAAACAGCTCGGAANGATAAATAACTCTGAGGTAACGCATTACCTTGATGATCAGCAAGGTACGGGTCCAGTCCGGTATATTCCGGGGGCTTCAGCATGAGTTGAAAGTCACTGACCACGGGCGCGGCGACAACTGCTACTTTATTCCATCCAATGTCATGAAAGTCACCNCCATGAAGTCGGAACTTAAANGATTCAAGTAAGTCATTAAGTCGATATTCCGTGACTNNTCCTGTTTGAAATAGCCTTATTTGCTCACTCGTCTCAGCACTCTCCCAAAGGATTTCTAACGACAAATCATCGGGTAAAGATCCATTGAGGTTGATGATTTCAATCAGGTAGTCGCCTCCTTCAGCAGCCTGCGTACGATAATCGATAACTCTCAACTCGAATTNGCGAGGCCAATNTTGACCACTCCACGGCATTACCANTCGCTGAGTCGCTGTCGCGACTTGCTGAGGGCTGGAAATGAGCATTGAGACAATCAGCAGCAAGACAACAGTTGCGCTCAAAACTGGACGGAGNAAAGTATNAGGGCGGAANCAGCGTTCCAACTCCAATCGGGATACATCCTCGCTTACCTCGACTGCGAGGCCATTTAAGAACTGTAACTGAACCGGTGACAACTCACATTTCCGTTCNTACAAATCACAAACGGTGGAAAGTCGCTGATGAAGTTGAGGAAATGCCACTTCCAAACGCCTGGCTACTTCCACCAAACTGGGNCTATACCGTTCTGCAGGAACGATAATTTTAGCCACTGTGACAAGCAACAACGCAATAAACAACGCAAACTGGAACCAGACCACAAAAGGTGACCGNANTTGCAGCAGATAATCCACGGTTGCCAGCAGGGCGATCCCAGATAACAGCAGGGAAACAAATACACAGACAGCGCGCACAAAGACCAGTTGTCGTGATCGCTGAGCCATTCGCTCAACAACATTTTGTACCACTAAGAGTTCGGACTTGTCCGGTAATTCATGAGCCATGTTTTAATTATACCACCGTCGTCTTAATCCCCACTCAACGCTAATTAATAACACAAAGATAGATACCAGCCAGTTAGCATTCCATAGTAATCGCCGATTCAACTCCTGAATCACCATGGGCTGACCATGCGGCAATTCNTTCTGTATCCTATCCCATTGGCTGAGTTCATAAAATTCGCCACCTGAGGTTGCGGCCAGATCTCTTAATGCTTCCACATCACCACTGGTAATTAATTGTTCTTTNGNTNGGTTCTGAACATCAATTCGCAACGTTGCGGGGGTAGCAGTNATCCCGACCGGNCTAACTAGGCGTAAGGTGTATTGCCCAACCCTTAAATCACTTAAANTCGCCNTGAAGTCCCCCTGNGAAATACCNCTACGAGTCAAACGAACAATCTCCGCCTTGCCCGTTTCTTCCGACAATTCGACGACGACTCTCTCTTCCTCTGGTGCGCCCGCCGGATTCAGAAACCGCACCTTCACTTCGACACTTTCCCCAAAAGCCACCTCCTCTGTACTGACTGAAAGCGCAACCCCAGTACGCCCGTCACCTACTGCTGCCCCAGCCAAATAATTGACCATTTGCGTCCAATAAAGATCATACCCGTCTTTCAAGTCAGTCTGTTGCTTCCATCGCCAAGTCGAATCAAAAGCNTGAAAGATCACACGGCCAGCGCCTGAGAATTGCTGGGTCACCAGAGGCACTCTAACTCCCGATTCTGAATCGGCATACACCAGGACCTGAACGCCTGACTGCAACAATAGAGATTGAACCAGCCAGTACGGNCCAGGCANCGNTCTCCAAANCGTACGATTTGCCTCTGANGTCTCAANCAAGGAGGTNANTGCCGTTCGCTCACCTAACTGAGAAAGTTGNAGAGAANCTGGCTGAGCGTTTTGTANCTGNGGCTCNTAACTGTCAACATCAGCCGGAAACAACTCTGCCAATGGTTGGTCATTAAATTGCTCCGGCAAAAACCTATCTCCTGCGATAAAGACAATGCCTCCGCCTCGCTGCTGAACGAAATCGACCAAAATTGACTGGGCATCAAAAGTTAGTAAATCGGTAGGCACATCTCCAACAACAATCACATCAAAGGCAAACAACCAGTCTCGATCTTCGATAANACTTGCATGCAGACGATTATCTTCCTGAGCCAACTGCGGATCAGCCGTTCCCAGGACGGTGGTCACTTCAAAACGAGATCGTCCTGAATTATTNGTTGCTCGGCTTAGCAAATCTTNCAATGTGCGAAATTCGAATCGGGGGAATTGCTCAATAAGTAAAACGTTGATCGAATCGTCCACAGCCAGAAAGTGAAACTCATGCTTTTCCAGATGGNGATTCCGATNTTNTTCTCCTTCACTCAGGTTCTCACTACGAACATACTCCACTCGTAATACCTGNTCGCCCACGGTCGCTGCCGAATGTTGTATGGAAAGTGTTGACTGATTCTGCCCTTCGACAAATGACACCTCCACATCACGCTGGCCATCTTCACTAACAATACGAAATGGTAAAACTGCCGTCTGGCTNACATCNCCATCACGCAANACATCNATTTCAAATGAANCTGGCTGATCAACCTGTACNCGGGTCGGGGCGGAGGGATTTAATAATTGAATACGATCATCCTTGGAACTGCCAATTATCCCGGGGACAATAATGGGTACGGAAAGCTTACGTGCCATTTCACCGGCTCGCTTTAANGATACTCCAGTATTCGACCGACCGTCGGTGAGATACACTATCGCCGCGACAGACTTACCTCGGTGCCGTTGTAAAACTTCGACAACTCCTCGCCCCAAAGCAGAGCCATCAGAGGGCTCTGGATCTCTCAGGCTGCCTGCCGTTGACTTATTTTGAAGGCGTTGAGGTACGCTTTCTCCTATTTCATACACATGAATGTCGTATTCTTGCTCTGTCTCTGCCAACACTCCTGGTAGTAAATCTGCTACTGACTCAGAATCGGAACCACTGTTTCCTAAAAAAGCTTTGGACAACCAGATTCTTGGTAATGAAATCGTATCGCCACGCTCCGGAAGCCGCTCATCAAATTCTTTGCCATAACGTTCTAACAGCCACTGTCTGGTCGCATCACTGAGATCATCGAGACTAAAGTCATCCTCAAATTGCATGCTGCTTGAAATATCCATCAGCACGATCAAATCAGACTTTCCAGTCTGTTCTTCATATGAGGTCCAACCCGGCAACATCGCCACGAGTACGAGCATGGCCGCAGTCCTCAATGCGGCNAGCCAAAGTCGTTGTCGCAACGGTAAGTTCTGGTTGCGTAATACCAACCACAGAGTCATTATCAACAGGGCGACGACAGCCAGCATCCATGTCGATGGTAAGGGCCAGCTAGATTGAAGACGCGTCTGAATTTGTCCCCAGATCGTTATCGCACAAGAGCATTGCATCATGCGTGCCCTCTTCTTTGACGATATTTCCCTCGCCTGATCGTCACCGAGATTGTTTCCAGCACCATCAAGATCATGGTGAGCATTAAAAGCTCCCTAGATAAGCCTCGACTACTATTAGAGAACTCTAATGAGCCCTCTGAACTGGTGTCTACACGAACATTCGAGAAGGGGGTTAGCGTGCTGAATTCAATTAAATCATGGGCACTCTCTGTGACAGCAAGATTTCCTACAACCAGCGATGTATCTATCACCTGATCGTCTGAATATTGATTCACATAATACACGCCCGGGNTTTTGAACTCGGTGTGCCACCAATATGCGTAGACTTCGTCTGAGTCGGAGTCTCGCGAGAATTCCATCGCATACTCCTGTGTCTGTCCATCCGGGCCCTGAACAGCAATTGAAACGGGCCCGTATTGCATGGGAACACGGCGTTCCGGGAATACGCCGACCTTGANATTAGAAGTCCGTACCCCCTGTTCCACGACGTACTTCATCGTTTCATGAATCAACGGCAGAAAACTAGGCCAGGTTCCCAAATCACTCCAGCGATCTTCCTCCTGACCGATGGCAACCGCTGTACCTATCGTCAGTACATGCCCCTTTCCTACCGCACTGCACAGCAGTAGCGGAGCACCGTTTGACAGCTCTAAAACAATCTCGGAAGTTCTGTCCGAAGCAACGTCTAGCTCGACATATTTGTAAACTGGCAGCGCCCTGATCCCACTCTTTGGGTTTCTGCGAAACAAACTTGCAATCGCATGATNAGTAACTCGAACACCTGACTGAGCCTGATCANGTGACGGATTACCGACAACCTTTCCCCAACGAATCCCGGGGCTGCTGGCTACCGAACCTGAGGAAATCGAAGCGTAAAAGTTATTGTAAGAAATCTGGTCTGTCGAATTTCCGGGAGTTATCAACAGAGTTCCACCTTGCTTGACAAACCCAAGTAGTCGCCGCGCATTGAAATCCGAAAGTACTTCAAGTTGACAGAGGGCAATGACATCAAATTCTTCCAAGTGCTGTTGTTCAAATTCAACTTCATTTATGGTGTGAACGTAAACCGGCCAGTCCGGCGAATTCCTCGGCGCAAATGCCAGCCTTACCGCAACCGANGCGTTTTTAGNACCATCTACACAAAGGACCCGCACACGAGCCGGAGTATCAAAGGCCAACCATCGGTGGTTGTCTATGAGTAATGAATCTTCGTCTAAACGTGCCTCGATCTGATGGCTACCGGAACTAAGATTGTTTAATGACATTTCAATCGTAGTGGTCTCNCCAGCACCGATNACANCTTCATCTCGAACAATAAACTCGTTATCCAAAAACCAGGAGATACCGACCTTGCCATTGGTCTTCTTGTAATAGCAATCAAGTTCAGCAAAGACTGTAATTTCNGAAGCGAAAGCACCTTGAGGGTATTTGATTGTTAACTCTTTAATGGCGATATTGGCAACAGGATCAACGCGGCAATCGACAACTGACAATTGACCCAACTCGGTAANCTTTTCCATCGATGACTGCNACNGGCCATCTTGAAGTAGTATTTCATCCCAAACATCTCGCTCCATATCTGAAAACACAACAAACTGGGTAAAGAACAATTTTGGATCCTGTTTACGAGATTTCGCAGCCAATTCCGCTCCCAATTCAAATACAAGTCCAAGCTTACCACCAGTTGGCTGAGGCTGAATTTCATTAATTGCCGTTGCCACCTGCTGAAAATCGTCACCGGGAACTTCAATAACCCAATTCTGAAAATCACCAATTGTTAATACCGAAANAACATCTCCATCGGGAAGTGAACGCACATACTCGCTTGCCTTTTGCTTTGCTTCCTCTAGAGCGGCCAGCCCTGTTTTCTCATCGATTGTGCCTGACGAATAGGTGGAATCGATGATGAGTATGTGATGAGTACCGTTCGATTTTTCGCCCACGTTCGGCCTGTGGAGACCTGTACTAGGCGCACTGATAGCAAACAAAAACATCCCCAGGATGGCAACTCGTAACATCATCAGGATCAAATTCTGAAGTTTGGCTTTTTGTGATTCCTGCTGCACCGCTTGCAAGACAAACTGCATTGCTCCCCAGGGCTGTGATTTAAAACGGCGTCTTCGTAACAAATGAACGAATAGAGGAATCAGCAGAGCAAAANTCCACCACAGACGTTCCGGGGACTCAAACANCAAAGCAAACATCANGANGACCTCCGTGATTGAATGCGTTGGAAATATGCCAGCAATGCTGTTTGTAAGTTCACATCGGTAACGAACAATTCATAATCAGCGCCCAAATTCCGNCTCTTGGCTTCAAATTCCTCACAATACTCACTNACTAATGCTTGATATCGATCGGCAATCACTCCNGCTTCAACTCGAACTTCCTGGTTATCTTCAAGCCCTGTTAACTGGAGGACTCCATCAAANGGGAAATCGAGTTCATCGCGATCCAGAATATGTATCAGCGTTACATCGTGACCTTCCACTCGCAATCGCTCAATCCCCTGAAAGACNGGTGGAAGTTGCATTANAAAATCACTGATGACATAAACAACGCTTCGTTGTGACAANCGTTCTGCGGTTTCAGTCAGTACACTCTTAAAGCTGAAGTCCTCTGACGAACGGAGNGACGAAGGAACTGTTTGCAAAAGCTCGATCAGTCTATTTAATTGATCCGGATGAGTTGACGCTGGCAGCCAACTTTGCAGTTTGGTATTTCCAAGCCCTGCTCCTGCCGCATCCCCATTGCGTANAACNAGCCAGCTCAATGCAATCGCAATACACTGAGCATATTCATATTTATTNAGTGTACCATCAGCTCCGTAATTCATACTGGCNGACGAATCCACCACTACGCTACAGTGCATATTCGCTTCATCNACGAACTGTTTGAGATAGAGTTTGTCTGTGCGNCCGTANACCTTCCAGTCCACATGGCGCAAGTCNTCACCCGGAACATACTCACGATGTTCTGCAAACTCGACACTAACCCCTCGAAACGGACTTCGGTGACTCCCCGCCAGCAGACCTTCGACTATCTGACGAGATCTCAGTGAAAGACCATCAAGAACTGCTAGCGTCTTCGGATCTAAAGACTTTGGAAGATTGGTCACGCNGCTCCCGAGTCAAAGTGGAATGGTTATCAATTTCAGCNGAGCCCGATGAATTCAATTCCTGAATAATNTGATCAATGACACCATCGGTAGTAATCTGACTAGCAGTGGCTGAATAATTAAGTCGAATCCGGTGTCGCAAGACACTGTGAGCCACGGCGANCACATCTTCATAGTCCACTGATAATCTTCCATGCAGCAACGCATGGGCTTTGGCACCCAGCACGAGGAACTGGCTACTTCGAGGCCCCGCGCCCCATGCAACATGTTCACTAATAAANTCAGAGGCGNCATCAGTTGGGCGTGAAAACCGAGCAAGACGAATGGCAAATTGTGCGACATGGCTGGCGACAGGCATCTCACGAACCAAAGCGATGGCTCGCTCAATATCTGCAGCCCCTACGACCTGCTTAACCGTCTCACGCAGCACACCAGTGGTTCGTTGTACAATCTCCAACTCTTCCTCTTCCGTGGGATAGTCAATAATCAGCTGGAACATAAACCGATCCAATTGAGCTTCCGGAAGCGGATAGGTACCTTCCTGCTCAATTGGATTCTGAGTTGCCAAGACAAAGAACGGGCTGGACAGATCCCGAGTCTGCCCGCCTACCGTCACCTGTCGTTCCTGCATCCCTTCGAGCAAGGCAGCCTGAGTTTTNGGAGGCGTGCGGTTAATTTCGTCCGCCAGCAATACATTGGTAAAAAGTGGGCCTCGCTTAAATTCGAGTTCGCGTTGACCGGTTTCACCACTCTCCTGAATAATCTCTGTACCTGTGATGTCCGTCGGCATTAAATCCGGAGTAAATTGTATTCGGCCAAAGGACAAATTCATCGTATTGGCTAATGTNTGAACCATGAGGGTTTTCGCCAGGCCAGGCACTCCAACCAGNAGACAATGCCCTTCGCATAGCATTGCAATCATCATCTGCTCAATTACTTCTGATTGACCGACAACCTCCACGGCAACCTGCTCGCGTATACTGCGACATAGTTGCTGCACGTCTGAAACTGCCTTTTTGATATCTGTCGCCATTTATCTATTTCTCGTTTACCTTAGCAANCGGAACTGACTTCACTGCTTTCAACATTTTACCATCAAATAAGATCGCGAGCCGAGGGTTCATTTGTATCTGGTACGTGTTGGGTATGCCTGGCGAAGACTTGTGCACTGAAGCTTTACCTGACTCACGATCCCAACTCACTTGGCACAACTCCTGAGTTCCATTGACTCGATATAGTCGGTCACCATCAATACAGATGAAATGTTGCGATTTCGCCTCAGAAGGCAGTAAAAGCAGAGGAACTCGTTTCGAATCGTCCTTGGTATGCANTTGCCAAAGNCCATCACCATTNAACAGTATTTGTCCACGGCGAGTTACATGAATTTCAGCCAAAGCCAGNGAGTTNTCGCTATATAAATCAANGGGAAGGCCCGTTCGCAGATCGAGCGAAAACACAATCGCAGAGTCGGCAGGAGCGANAACAACGGCCATCGCATTACGGTCAAAACCGGCGGTNGATCGCCGCACAACTCTNNTTTCCAACNCAGCCGATGCGAGCGAGTGGTATGTCCTCGGATAGGAACAGACCCAATTCAGCTGGCCTGAAAGATCAACGGATGCGACCATCCCGGTATTGGTAGTGAAGATGGCCTGTGCCCCAATCACATCAAGGCCACATGCAACCAAATCCGTAATCGTACGATTAGCAATNGGGCGGGCCGCCCCGACGAAGCATTTCCAATTTAAGGCTCCACCGGACAAATCATAACTGGCCAGATAATGCCTGCACTGGAAAGCCTGATTCTCTCGTATGCCAACCAACACTTGCTCTCCTACAATTCTGGGAGCGGTGGCAAACACCTGATAAGACTCCGATTGTGCCACCGGTAACGTAAGCGGGAAACCGTCGAGCATACGNCCCTCTTCCGCTAGGTCTAAAACCACAATGGAATTGCCTCGTATGTCCCCTGACTCAACACTCTGATGATGAGTCAGGGCTGGGTCACCCTGACGCGCCGCAAGCAAGTCTCCCACAACGTCAACGACAGGTGTGCTCTTGCCCCAATAAGGAATCTCCGAATCAAACCAGCCTGCCACTTCTTGCTGGTAATCACGAAGNAGCCAATAGGCTTCGTCACCTTCACCAAACAACGGCTTACCACTGTTCAGGTCCAATGCCAGAATGCCATTCATGGTATTGGCAAAGAGTTGCTCACCAACAACCTTAAAACGCACATCCAGATTTTGCTCTAAACCTTGCCCATCAACCAATGCCGAAACATCACATTGCCACAGCTCTCCAGACTCAAATATGCGAGCACCGTTTTNTGGTAATAATGCCTCAGGCAAAAACTGCGTGGCTGGTGCTGGCCCTCCAAAATGCTGCTGAAAAAATCCTTCCAGCAAACTTTGCAATGTTCCATTAAGGCCTCCGAGAGACCGAATATCCCCCATGTCATGATGAGCCAACACTTCAAGCAACNCTTTAGCTGACACTTCACGCCCTTCCAGGACGTCCAGCACAACACTTCTTACATCAACTCTTAACTGCGCATTTTTTGGCATCTCAGCCTCGGGCTGCCACTTTCCGGTGTAGGTCCTATTCACACCAATCACTGGCGANGACTTATACCGATGCAGGAAAACTCGGGCGGCTTCCAATTCNGCACGATTCATAAGCTCATCACAAACAACAAGATCCCAATCAGAGCTCGTAATATGCTGTGGAAAAAAACGAGCAAATTCCAATGATGGGATGAGCCCCAATCGAACCGCCTCCGAACGTTTATACCGATCCTGCTGACGAGCAGAAACGTCGTAAGGCAGTTGAGAATACCAGGCATTCACAAACTCCGGTACCGAAGCAAAGTTCCGCAACGAGGATTCCTGATTTCGCGGCAAGGGAACCAAAGAATCTGTATGCTGATAGAGCAACTGAGTCATTCGATCTTCCGCNCGGCGTCGCAAACCGGANTCCANTGCTTGATTCGCCTGTTCTATNAGTTGATACCCTTNGGGGGANAGTAGNTTTAGACGTTGATCTTCGAGGCCAGCTGGATTGATCACCGGAGCCAAAGAAGATTGAGCATGGCTTACCGGCACGCACCAATGAAGAGCGACGGCGAAGCAAAAGCTGCTTTGCCAAAGACTATTCATTAATTCTCGTCTGCCCATATCACAATTCGCCCAACTACTGTTTTCCAACGTAGCCTTCCACCATCCGTCCGAGACAAAAGACACAGATACCAAAGATCATTGCCACCAGCAAACCGTCCACGCCAAAGCCAAAAACATCCTGTCCCGTACGTTCCAATTTACTTTCATTGGCATCGGGGTCATCGAAAATCAATTGTAATATGATTGCCGCAGGAAGAATGATGAGACNGGCAATCTGCATTAGTTTGCCCATGATTCTGANCACGACATTATCTCCATATGATTTGGCTATTTTTGACAAGTTAATCTATAGTGAGCTTCCGCCTCAACTATTTACTCTATTTTAGGTAGTGGCAATCCAAATCACCAACACAAGCTTCTAAAGATAGATATGCGATTCCGAAAAATAATAATTCAAAGCCTACGATTGAAGTGCTGTGTTTGCGGACAGGGTAAGATGTTCCGTCGATGGCTCATCATGAATGCTGACTGTCCCGAATGTGGTTGTCATTTCGAACGAGAAGCTGGCTTCTTCCTTGGCAGCATCTATGTAAATTACACTTTCACCGCNCTGACGATGACAATCTTATACATGTTAGCTTACTTCTTAAAGTGGGCAGATAATAATACGCTTCTGGTCTGGGCATTATTCTACGTCGTTATTGTGCCGGCAATTATTCACCCTTTTGCCCGAAGCCTATGGGCAGGATTCGATCAGNTGTGGGACCNCAGAGAACGGGAAGACTAGGCTTCGTCGGCTTTGTCGGCTACTTCAGGCAACGAATCTGCCTCTGTAAGCTTATCNCTAACCGCTTTCTCAATGTTCTTTTTGTTCTTTCGTATAAGCACGTAAAAGTACGTACCAATACCAGTCAAAATACTGAACGGCATCGCCATCATGAACATNATGCTCCAGAAGTACCCCTGCACAAGCTCTTTGTTATTCTCNGATAAACTCTCTTTACATGTGGGGCANGCCTGAACGGAATCAACAACGAAAAGNGCCANNAGCANANTAAATGCTAAAGCCAGTCGCTTTGTNGTCCGTGNAAGATTCATGATGCCTCTATTCTAACTCGGAACAGGAACTTGGTACAGCAGCCAATACACTACCACGCCGGTCACCGAGACNTACAGCCAAATTGGAAAAGTTACCTTTGCCCACNTCNGATGTTTTNTCCGATTGTTTTTCAAACCATGGCGAATGGTAACCATTGCCCCGACCGGAACAAAAACAGCCAATATGATATGACTAATCAAAATGGCAAAGTATGTANTTCTCAACCAAGACGGGTGTGATTGAGGGAACGGTGTCCCCCCCCCTTTTTGGTAATGATAGATAAGATAACAAACCAAAAAGATCGAAGACACGAGAAAACAGGACAGCATGGTCCACTTGTGAGCGGTTTCCTTCTTTTGCTTAATAAAGATGAAGCCGACAACCAACAAAATAGTAGCCAATGCGTTGAGTGATGCATTTACAGCCGGGAAATCCATACCTATTCTTCCATTTCCTCGATGACATCTGATTCTTCTGTAGATTCCGAACTATCTGCCATATCGGACGAATCTTCCGCCGCCTCTTCATTGTTTTCCTGCTGGCTTGAAAATTGAGCAATTTGCTCTTCCAACTGTGTTCGTTTTTCTGTCCACTCCGCCGGTTCACTCTCTTCAGTAAGAAGTGTCACCAACTGCTGATTCATATTCTTCAACTCAGTCTTATCCAGCCAGTTATAGGTTCCCCGCACATTTCCCCATTTATCTAAGAGGACAAATGAATCTGTGTGTGTTCGAGGCCCGACTGACACACGGAAAAATTCCGAGCCTATTCGATTGATAAAGCCGCCGTCTCCCGACAGAAACTTCCAATTCTCATTATCTGTCGTGAACTTCTGCGAGTATTCATGCAAACGTGCCGGAGTGTCATTCTCAGCATCACATGTAATACTGATAAACTTGACACCCTTTCGAGCCCAAACTTCATGNAAGGCCTGCTTTTCACGATTCTGCTGAACACAAGTGGCCGGACACGAGGCAAAAAAGAAACTCGCTAGCCAGACTTCTCCCTTTAGTTGCGTTGAACTAAAGGCTTCCCCTTGCTGGTCAACGAGCTCAAACTCTGTCACCCAAGGTTCTCCTTCACCTGTCTCGTAATCAGCAGGTTTAATCTTAGGTTGCCAGTCTGAATCAATCGTCATCTCGCTCTTACCAGACTGCTGTTCGGTACTGGAAGAAAGCTTCAGCAGTAGCAACACGCCACCCAACACCAACATTAATGCCACAAAAAAACCTGCTGCTTTACTCATTTCAAATCACCTGAATTAGGTCGTTGACAAATTCTAAGGGCCCATACGTAGAACAAAACGGTGGACACAATGATTACTAATACGCTTATCGTAAGTGATGGTACCCAAAAGTCCACTTCCGACAATCGGTCTTCATACATCAAATCCCGCACCAGCGCAACTACATGTGTCAAAGGATTAACTTTCATTACCCAATGCAGAATCTCCTGTGACAACTGGCCTGTACCCGGAACCGGGACAGGAAAGAATGCTCCGGACAACAACCACATCGGCATGAGCACCAAATTCATGATCGCATGAAACCCCTGAGTCGATTCCATCCTCCAGGCAAACGAAAATCCAACACAAGTCATCATCATCGATGCTATGAACAAGACACCAACCAAATTGGCAAATTGGCTAAGCGACCAACTNACATCTAAAAACAAAGCTGCCGCCAGAAACAGGATTCCCTGCAGCATTGCGATAAAACTGCCGCCGAGAACTTTACCAGCCACCATGGCATGACGAGAAACGGGAGCCACCANCACCCCCTGTAAAAATCCCGCCTGTCTATCTTCGATCACAGAAATCGTCGTGTAAATCGCGGTAAACATCAGGATCAAAACCAGCGAACCTGGAAAGTAGTATTCGAGAAAGCTCGTATTAGTGTCTGCCGAAGTTGCTACCGAGAAACTACGATCCAACCCGAGGCCAAACAACAACCACATAAAGAGTGGTGTACCAATGGCACCAATCACACGATTACGCTGNCGAAAGAACCGAGCCAATTCACGCCAAGCCAGGCTTTGAACAACACGTACAAAAGATACTTTTGAAGATCCACCCCTCATTTATGATGTCCCCCAAAACTGATGCCCTGTCCGGGCAATAAACACATCTTCCAAACTCGGCTTTCCCACCGAGATTTGCTGAATATGCTCTTTATAATTCTGATGCAACTCAGAAACCACTGCAGCGTCTGACATACCTAAAATACGAATCATCCCGTCAACCAATTGAAGTTCGAGCTCCGTCTCGTCTTTTAACTGCTCAAGCAATTGCTCAGGGGTCTGCGACATGATCGTAATAACATCCCCACCAAGTTCTGAGCGAAGTGCATCTGGCTGATCCAACGCGACTAGTTCACCCTCATTCAAAATGGCAATACGATCCGCTCGGTCCGCTTCTTCAAGCAGATGGGTTGTCATAAAGACCGTCATACCTGTGGACTGCTGAAGCTGATGTACATAATTCCAAACGTCACTGCGTGCAGATGGATCGAGTCCTGTGGTTGGCTCGTCCATGATGAGAAGGCGTGGGCGATGCAAGAGACTCTTGGCCAATTCCACACGACGACGCAGGCCGCCGGACAACTCGTCTACATGATCCTGCAAGCGATCAGCCACTCCTAACTGGTCACTTACTTCAACAATCCTCGCTTGCGAATCTACTTTAGACAAACCATAGAGAGCCGCTTGCACTGCGAGATTCTCATAGACCGTTAATTTTCCATCTAGGCCTGGCGATTGAAACACAACTCCCAAATCATGACGAACTGCGTCAGCCGACGACCGGACGTCATTTCCAAACACAGACAGGCTACCCTGCTGAGGGATGATTAATGTAGAGAGAAGACGAAAGAGGGTCGTCTTCCCACTCCCGTTAGGTCCGAGCAGGCTAAAGAGTTCTCCCGCCTGAACATCGAACGTGACCTGTTTCAATGCCTGACGATCGCCATAGTGAAAAGACAGATCTCGAAATTCAATCGCCAATTGTTCCGACATAACGGAAACCCCCGAAGCCTCGGCCATGCCATGACACGTAGGCACCTTAGAGCCTAGTGTGCCTCGTCGCCTGCTGAATATTCACCATCCGCTGTTTCCCCAGCCGTTGCGTCAACAGCGGAAACATCCTGATCAGGAATCTTATATGCGGCGCGATCAGTACGTTCATCCGTATAGTGATTCGTTCGCATTCCGACATCAGGCACGAGCATTAGAATTAGAAATAAACTCATGATCGAGGCAGGGATTGTCAGCACCCACTTCCATGTTCCAACTTCCCACTTCAAGTGCATAAAGAATGTTATCACAAGGAATGCCTTGACACAGGAAACAGTAAGCATAATCCCCCAACCGCTCAACTCATTGCCATCAAATACACCTTTGGAAATAAGGATGCCAACAAAAGTTGAAATAGCTGTACAAACCATCAATCCAACGAAAACTCGTTTAAAGGTTGGCATATGATCATGATCTTCATGATCTTCATGATCTTCAGTGTTTACGTCATGGTCACTCATCGTATTACTTTCACTCAGCAATTCTTGCAAATTGAATATGAGTCAATAACTCCGGGAATTAGAACAGGTAAAACAGCGGGAAGAGGAAAATCCAAACAAGGTCGACAAAGTGCCAGTATAGCCCGACATTTTCGATGTAATTAGCGCGTGACTTCTCTAATGTCCAGAACATTGGGAAGGCGAACAAGATCAAACCTACAATAACGTGCAGAGCATGAAAGCCTGTCAGTAAGAAATAGGTTGCGGCGAACATATTGCCACTTGGAATATGCATTGGCAGGATAACAGCAGAACCCTGTTCATGCAGCTTTACGTTAAGGCCACCATGACTATCTTGATCATCGTCACCTTCCGGGTGATGCTGTTCGTCCAAATACTCTTGGCGCGTCTTCAGAATCGTCTCTTCATAAGCAAGCATACTGAGGACATCATTGTCTTCACCAGCAGCCGTTACCAAGTCAGGCAGCAGTTTTAAGCGTGCTTCAATATAATACTTCTCAGTGTCGAGAGTATTTTTGGTCAGATCTTTATAACGTTTATCAAGAGGATAGACTTCCTGAGCTAAAGCAATCAGGACGTCACGATGGTTTAATCCATTTCCGTCTGGCGACATCTCCGTATTGGGAACTTGTCCGATCACGTATTCGGCCCATTGCACCGAGTGGTGAAGAAATTCTTCTAACGTCTCGCGTCCCGGATCTGAGGAAGAAGGAGTTGCTACTTCCGCATCCGGTACCTGAGCAGCGGCTGCCTCAGCATCCGCGCTTTTGGCTGCCAGCGGGATCACGCCCTGAACACCCGTGACGACCGCTTTCAGGTCACGCAGGTAATATACATCCGCCTGTTCATAAAGTAAGCTGCGACTACCAGGTCTGGGGTGAATGCCATGCTCAAATTTACCCGCATATTCATACAATTTGATTCCCAAGAAGGCACAACCACAAAGAAAAGTGATTGCTAAACACCATTTCGCCCTCTTCGCTAGATTTCTCTTTGTAGCTTCATAAGTCAACACGACCGTAAAGCTGGAGAAAATAAGAATAAACGTATTAATGGTTCCCCAAATCTCGTCAACATGGACATCGTGAGGGCGAGGCCAGGTACCGGCCGGCGCACCAAATCGCAATACAATATAAGTACCTATCAGACCAGCAAAGAACATAATTTCGGTCGACAGGAAAAGCCACAAGCATACCTTACCGTTATTAATCGGCAACGCATCTTCATACTCTAACTGAAGGTGGCCATGATGATCGTCATGACCCTGATCATTTTGGCCATGTTCGTCGTGGTGATCTTCGTGTTCGCTCATTTTTACTTTTTTCGACTGTNAGGTCTTTTATCGNTGGAGCCGATAACTAGCCGGACTCCTGTCATTATTTTCTGTTACTAACCCGCCATCGGCATACTTAACAAAGTAAACAAANCCAANGGCAAGTAGATAAGGCTGGCCCGCAAAAGTTTGCGAGCCGTTGTATCATTTGCATTCATGCAATAACGGATGGCACACACCAACTGGAATACACCAAGTCCAAAAACAATCACTAACTGAACGCTGCTATCCGGTATCGAACCAATCGTTGCCAGACTAACCGGCAATACGGCTAACGCACCAACCACCGCTTCAATTCCCGAACGTCGTTGACTTGGATCAACCACCGTCCACATCTTCATACCCGCTTCACTATACTGCTTGCGGTATAGGTAAGCGATTGCCATAAAGTGTGGAAACTGCCAGAAGAACATCACTAAAAACAGTGCTGCCCAACGAGCATCCGTCCAACTACCTTCAACCGCAGCCCAGCCCATCAAAATAGGCAACGCACCAGAAATAGCTCCTACAGCTGTATTCAATGGAGTTTTGGTCTTCATCGGAGTGTAAAACGCGATGTAGATAACCCAGGTGAGAATAGACAACCCCGCTGTCAATGGATTCACCATAACCGCCAGATAGCCTGCCCCCATGACTAATGAAGTAATCACCAATACCATTACCTGTAAACTGCTAATACGACCGGCCGGCAAAGGGCGATTTTTCGTCCGTGGCATCACCTTATCAAGATCTCGTTCCATCCATTGATTCATCGCACTGGCACTGCCAGCAGTTAACAGCGTACCAACCAGTGCATGCACGATGGCGAAGAAATCCGGTTGGCCATGACGGGCAACAATCGCGGTAATGGCAACACTTACCATTACCATCAGCGAGATGCGAGGCTTGGTTAACTCAACATAATCAGACAAGCGCGCACGAGAGGTCTCCGTCGACTCGTCGTATGTAAGAACACTTGCACTCATTTGATTTATCTCTTCGTCAACTAACGATGTTCTTCGACATCTCGTTGGCCATTATNACTAAATTTACTTCGTCTTTTATGTTGTCGCGTTGCCTTGCTCGCCGGCTCCTGACTTGACTACAAACCTCAGTCGAAGCAGTCGGGTTACAACTGCAACACAAAAGACTAAAAGGAGTGAGCCCAATGCCATATGAGCTGTCGTAATATGGGCCTGCCACCATCCGTATGTTGTCACCAGATGATTAGCTGTTAACTTATTTTCACCCCAACCAAAGGGANATCCATAGTTCAACACCCACGTACTGGCTCCCAGTCCCACTTGAAGCAAAACCATACCCGCCAACCACTTTCCGGTTCGACGGATACTTGTCGCCAGTTCTTTGTTTTTCCACAAAATCACNGCTAAAGCAATGACATGAACCGTCACAACCANTGCCATNACTAAATGNAAAATCACTAGCGTGGAAAAAGTCTGCGTCGAAGCTGTCACGGGGACGTGACGAATCGATGCACCTAAAACCAACTGGACATAAACTAACACAGTCGTGATAGCCGCCAATCGTAACGGTTTAACCAGCAGGGATGGGNCNGGCCCTTTTNCTGTCTGACAATCTGCCAGCGGTCCTCTCCAAAACCTNGTATAGGTTGTGGAGTTAAACACTGTCAAACTGAAAAACAATGGGGCAGTACATCCATGCACCATGGCGAGCAGTACTTCGTTTTCGGTTACCCGAATCCCGCCCAGGACACCCTGAGCACTGACAAGCAATAATGCAAACACTACTAGTTTTCGCATCCATGACCGTTGCTCCCATTTGAAAGCAACGAACACAAACGCGATGGATACCATACCNACCACTGAGGCAAAGAGCCGGTGACCATGTTCAATAAACAAGTCCCACGGCCCAAAAACCCAGCTGTACCAAGGNTACAAAAACATGTTGTAACCAAAGGTAGTTGGCCAATCTGGTACGGCCATACCCGCATCTGTCGTGGTGATAAGTCCACCNACGAAGATTAGCGGGAATGTCAGGCNAGTNACCAACCAGGCAAACCGTTTCGGCCATGAACTCGAAAGTCCATCCTGGCTGACCGGCTTATCGAATAAATCGACATGCGTAGTCATTGTTCCTTACCTTATCGTGGTAATCCCGAGGCAATTAATGAACCTCCTCTGACGACTTGACACCATCCGGTGGTGGCTGAGTCTGAGGATAGTGATCAGTATCGACTTCGGGAGAACCATATTCGTAGGGGCCACGATACACGATCGGTTGTGCATCGAAGTTTCCNTGTCCCACTGGCGGGCTTGGGCAAAACCACTCAATCGAGTTACATCGCCATGGGTTACGGCCAACTTTCTGACCCTTAAAAATACTGTAGAAAAAATTAACCGCNAAAATAANTTGGCTGACAACCATACCNATTGCACACCAGGTAATAAAGCGNTTCATTGGTAACAGATGCTTAAATGTCTCGTAGTGATAGGGATCTGCCAATCGACGAGGAAAACCTACCGCACCGAGAATGTGCATCAAATAAAAGGTCCCGTTCATGAAAAGAAAGGTCAGGAAGAAGTGCCATTTGCCGGCAGTTTCGTTCATCGCCCGTCCAAACATCTTTGGAAACCAAAAGTAAATCGCTCCCATCACGGCCATCGCTGTTCCACAAAACAGCACGTAATGGAAGTGAGCCACAATGTAGTACGTATCATGGATAAAAATATCCACGGGGGTGGCTGCCATAAAAATCCCTGACAGACCACCAATAACAAACATCGAGACGAATGACAGCGAGAACAACATTGGCGTCGTGAACTCAATTTTTCCACCCCAAATCGTTCCCAGCCAGTTAAAGACTTTAACTGCCGAGGGCAATGCAATCATCATCGTCGAAACCATAAAAGTCATCCCAAGCATTGGATTCATGCCCGACACAAACATATGGTGACCCCAGACGATAAAACCTAAACCAGCGATACCCGAAATCGAGTAAACCATCGGTTTATATCCAAAAATCGGCTTGCGAGCGAAACAGGACAGTATATCTGAGACCATTCCCATTGCTGGCAGAATCATAATGTAAACAGCCGGGTGAGAATAGAACCAAAAGAGGTGCTGCCACAAGAGTGGCTGCCCACCACCGGTTATCATGTCCGCATTATTGACGATCAGGCCTTCAGGAACAAAGAACCCTGTCCCTAACATTCGGTCAAGGATCTGCATAACACCACCTGCTGTCAAAACAGGTAAGGCAAAAGCCTGCAATACTGCAGTGATGAACATACTCCAAATAGTAAGAGGCAAGCGGAACATAGAAAGCCCCGGAGCTCGCATCTGAATGATGGTTGTCATGTAGTTCACGGAACCCATCATGGAGGAAATACCAACGAGAGTAACCCCCATCAGCCACCACGTCTGAGCCATCTGACTGCCCGGCGCCGCGGCACGAACGGCCGACAAAGGCGGATAACTAGTCCACCCACCACCAGCTCCGTAAGGCGGAGTTAGAAAACTGATTCCAATACAAATGAAGGCTGGCCACATGAACCAATAACTCAACATATTCAATGTCGGAAATGCCATATCATCAGCNCCGATCATCAAAGGAATCAGGTAGTTACCAAAGGCACCCGCCAAAATCGGAATGATCACAAAGAAAATCATTACCGTGGCATGCATCGTAAATAACGTTGTGTAAAACTCAGGTGAAATCTGGCCACCNTCNGCTGAGAACAAACGTCCTCCGATGATTGGCATATCACTCCATGGATAAGCCAGTTGCCAGCGAATACCCAAAGCCAATAAACCACCGACGATAAACCACAGCAGAGTCGTAAACAGAAACTGCAAACCAATCATCTTGTGGTCTTTAGAGAACACATAGGTTGAGATGAAATGACTAACGGTCATACCGTCGCCATGTCCATGCCCTTGTGATACTGCAGAAGAAGTGTTCATTNTTTAAGTGTTTCCTAGTTGTCGCTTTCAACATTATGGGATGTACGAGTTTGTTCCTGAACGGCGTTNGCGTACCACGCCTCGAAGTCTTCCTCTGATTCAACAATCAGACGCCCCCTCATTTTATAATGCCCCCAACCACAAAGTTCGGCACAGACNATATCATACAGACCNGTTTTCTTGGTTTGGAACCAAACGTGTTGCTGCATACCTGGTACGAGATCATGCTTAATCCGAACATTTGGGAGAAAGAAACTATGAAGTACGTCCTGACTCTGAACCCGCAGGACAACCTCTTCGTTCACCGGGATATGTAAATCATTCACAATATGTAAATCATCCTCTGTTCCAATCGTCTCATCCGGACCAGCATACTGAATCCGCCATTCAAACTGACGTCCGGTCACCAAAGCCAAGGGGGGCTGCTTCTTACCATCTTTAGTTGGATAGACCATTTTATTTTCGGCCCATGCATCCATTTGGAAGATGGCAATAAACAGCAATACGGCAGCTGGCAAAATCGACCAAACAATTTCTAGTGTGTGTGAACCATGAGAAAATTTCACCGGCTCAGGATTTTTCTCAGCATCGTACTTCCAGCAGAACCAGAACATCAAGGCGCCTGTCACGATAAAGATCACACCTGTTAAATACAGGATGAACATGAACAAGTCGTCAATCACCTTACCATGTTGACTGATATCCTCAGGCAACCAGTGATTATCGAAGACACCTCCAGGCACCACAGCAAAAACAAATACTGCGACTCCCAAAACCGGTACCAACAGGAAAAGTAGGCTCCAAAACCGTCCCACTGTGACTCTCCCAAAAATTTTAAGTAATGTAACGTTTGTTACGTAATGTGTGAATTACTATTTGCTTGACCCAACACCCTGAAATACCGGTGCCGTCTTAGGGCGACTTGCTGGTTCATAGGGCAAACTCAAAACATATGCCACCAATGACCAGGCCTCTGCCTTGGTTAACTTCGTATTCGAAGGCATCGGACTCCCTTCAATACCACCTGTAATTCTCTGATAAATATCAATCGGCCGGCGGCCTCCACGATAGTTACCGATACGTAGATTACGAGGTTTAATATTTCTTGGTTTCACTACACCTATCTGAGCGAGGTGTTCACGATAAAAGTAATCCGGGATTCCGGCGGAAACGCCATCTTCACCGGAGCCGGAAGCATCTCCAGGCTCATTCCCCAAATGTTCAAGTGTCCAGTTATCAAACAGATTAGTTTGCCCATCTCCTACAGCGGTCCGTCCGTGACAACTATAACAGTTGGCCTTTGATTGATAGAACAATTTTCTGCCCAACTCGATACTCTCATCCGAATCCCATTCCTCCGGAGCTTTTTCGATACTACGCTGAACGGTCCCGGTGCCACCAGGGGTAGCCCAGGGCAACACAACCGGTGTGAGCAACTCTTTAACAACTTGAAGGTCATCCCCAGCTACAACATCACCAAATCGGACCAGAATCTTTTCGGGATTATCGGGCAGGTCATTCGGATCACTTGCCGTTGAATACGCCTCATCGATTAGCTCACGCTCCACCTGCCCACGAATCGAAAGATAAATCACATAATCAATTATCGCCTCACGTTCAGGCTTAGGAAGCACCCGAAAACTCGGCATCGCGGTACCCGCAATACCTTCCTCAAGTAGATGGCGAAAGTCCGCTTTGGACGGTTTTTTATAGGCACCATCCCCATCGGTAAGCTTGAACTTAAACTGNCCCATTCTATAGTCACGAGGATATGGATTTAAAAACTCTGCCGTCGGCCCATGTCCGTCACCAGAAANACCGTGGCAGTGTCCACAATGCCTNCGATACAAACCACTTTCGAGGCCATTATCACTATTTTCGTCTCCTTTATANGTGACAGGACCGGCGGCAACCTTAAGCTTTCGCAGGCTGATTAAGTTGTCCAGACCNACNCCGCCNGGTAAACGAGGNTCATCCGGAGTCCCAAACAAACCCTCNAGAATTTCACTGANGTTCTTTTTCTGAGCNTCGGATAACGTGACANNTTGCTCACTTNNCAGTTGAGGCTTAGTGACATCCGCCTTGTACTCGACGGCTCGAATGTAAGCTTCGTTTATTTGAAACGATGCTGGTTCCGAATTACAACCGGTGAGCACGAACATACATGCAAATAACAAAGAAGCCATCGAGGCTTTGCCTTGCAAACTTGTCATTACTGTTAATCGTTTTAGTTTCATTCCTGCTATTGCTTTACTTGAAACCGCGGTTAATTGTTTTAATTAGTTGACTACAACGCTTTATTAAAGTCAGCAGCATTGATGGTAATCTGAAGATCTATATCCTGCCCATCTTCCAGAGTCTGTAAAGTGAAACCACCACGACTCACTGACACATCCTCTCCGTTAACCTTCATCGAAAAAGATCCCGATGGAATTACTTCATGCCAAAACTTGAATGGCAATTCGACGCCCGTTGGGACATTCTTAATTTCAAAAGTTCCATCTTCGCCAGTCACTGCATACAAGGAGTTATCACGCACGATGATGTAAGACCCCATCCAGGGGTGAGCACTACATGAAACTCCAAATGGTTTTGACTCCTGAAACCCAGGCTTGTAATTAACAGAAGCTCCGGCACCGATTTGCAAATTAGCAGACGTCAAACCATCTAGCTTCGCGTTGTGGCCGACNCTGTCGCTGTTAAGAATCTCAAGAGTCTGGCCCGTACGCATGGCTTTGATACGGGAGAGAAAAATACAAGACTTTTGGTCAAAAGCTAAATCACCATCTAAAACAGCNGATCCNTGNGCCTGATAGTCAGAGTGATCCCATTTTTCATTACCNACTTCAAAATCACCATCATAAAACAGAAGTCCCCATTGAAGGGCACCATCATTTACCAATACACGGCGATTGACTTCAGCACTGCATACATTGGCATCTTTGTTGACGGCGTAGCTCACGAACTTTCCGGTCTCAATACTACCTTCNATGGTGACCTTCCCTGTAATATTGGCAAATCCCGTCGGCTCCGGCAATTCAACCTCCCCAGCACCGCTACCNGTNGCTTCAAGCTTGAATGCCAAAGCAACTTCACTCACGTTACCTTCGTCCGACTCACCGANGCTACCCGGAAGTCCACGCCGNCATCCCGGAACTACAGACATCGCAATTAGNAATGTAAGACCAAAAATTTTGCTTGTAGATTTCATTTTCAATTCCCNACACTTCAGAACGNNTGTTCNCAAAGCAATGATTATTTGAACTGATCTGCACCAATGACAATGGTTCCAAAGTCAGTAGTCTTGCCATCTTCAATTTTAATTTTCACACGACCGCGAGCCCATTCAACCGTCTCACCATCCTGTGTAACCTGCTGAATATAGCCGGCTTTTTCCTGCCAAATCTGGAACTCAAATTCACCCACTGGAAGATTTTTGATTTCCAGATTTCCATCTTTATCACTGACACCGATGTAGGGGTCGTTACGAACAACAATCCAACCNGTCATCCAGGGNTGAATGGAGCAACTGACCTTGGTAGGCANACGCTCTTCCATAGAATACGACTGACTTATTTTNGCGCCTGACGGCAAAATTGGATTGATCACCGGATTAAAAAAGGTNTCAACCTTCACATTATGNCCNACAGGATCACTNTTNTTNAAATTGATCTTTNGCTTTGTCCAGACCGACGTCACTCGAGGCTCGAAACGACATTTAACATTGTCTACGATAACCGGTGCTTCCAGAGTATCGTTGTAGGAGGGATGAATCTTGGCCGGAGTACGATCACGATAGAACACGATCACATTCGCAATCCCCTTGGTTTCAGGGTTTACTACCAGTGACTCATCCACNAGGCCAAATTTACCACAGATCGCAGCATCACGTGTNACCGCAATCTTNGGCGGAGCNGCATATTCACCACCATAGGTAAATTTAAANTGAACGTTACCCCACCCCTGAGCCATGCTTGAGCTGGAAATTAACACAATACCCGTCAGGGCTAAAATTAAGGTTCTTAAGTTTTTCATTTTTTTTCTCCGATTCCACGGTCTATAAACCATTCTTTGGCAACGCCGCAAATTTAATCTAGCTCGTCCTGAGCCAGCACCTACCCCAAAAGGTAGGATTTTCTANTAGGCGGGAGGATACAAGCGGAATCGTTTTGGCCTGCATCCCGATTAAAGGTATCTTATTACTCCTCCGAGGCAGCAGCGGCTGCCGCTGCTGCTGCTTCCTTAGCCGCTTTGGCTTCTTCCACTAATTTGGCAACCGATGCACGATCTTTTGCATAGTTGTCAAAATTCATCAGTAGGTCCACCAAAGCATTTACCGTCTCCGGACTATTACCATGAAACAGTTTATAAGTCTGAATCGCACCCAAGTGCTCTTGGGTACTATCGTAAGGTACAATCACCGGCATCGCCGTATAAGGTAAAATTGC
>PAJC01000056.1 GCA_002705165.1 Planctomycetaceae bacterium
TGGACAACGTGAATTGATTATTGGTGACCGTAAAACGGGTAAAACGGCGATTGCCATTGACACCATCCTTAACCAGAAGGGTTCAGGAGTGAAGTGTTTTTATGTAGCGGTCGGACAGAAAGACTCTTCGGTTGCAGGCGTAATCAAGATTCTGGAAGAACGCGGCGCTATGGATTACACGACAGTGATCGTCGCCGGTGCCAGCTGCCCTGCTCCTCTGCAGTACATCGCTCCGTACGCCGGCACATCAATGGCTGAATTCTTCATGTACCGAGGTGAACATACGCTTGCGGTATACGACGACCTTTCCAAGCAGGCCAACGCTTACCGTGAACTTTCCCTGCTAATGCGTCGTCCTCCCGGACGTGAAGCTTTCCCTGGTGACGTTTTCTACTGTCATAGCCGTCTACTGGAACGTTCCAGTAAGCTAAGTGACGCGCTTGGAGGAGGTTCACTAACCTCGCTGCCAATTATTGAAACACTCGAAGGTGAAGTCTCTGCTTATATTCCAACCAATGTGATTTCGATTACCGATGGTCAGATCTACCTGCAACCTGACCTCTTCTTCTCAGGTATCCGTCCTGCGATGAACGTTGGTGTATCGGTTTCTCGCGTGGGTGGTGCAGCTCAGATTAAAGCGATGAAAGGGGTTGCCGGTGGTCTTCGACTTGACCTCGCTGCCTTCCGTGAACTGGAAGCGTTCGCTCAACTCGGTACCGATCTTGATCCGGCGTCTCAACGACAACTAGACCGAGGGTACCGTATGGTCGAACTGCTAAAGCAGGGCCAATACACCCCCCTACCAGTGGCCGAACAGGTTTGCTCAATTTATGCCGGTGTAAATGGCCATTTTGATGAAGTCGAAGTTACCAANGTAGCAGAATTCGAAACCCGTTTCCTGGAGTTTCTACGAGATCAGAAACCTGAAATCCTAGATGCCATTAGCAACGACGGTTCGATTCGTGACGAAGAAGAGTTGATCGGCGCTATNAACGAATTCAAAAGCTTGAGTGACAGCTACGCAGCCGATGCANAAGNGGCGNCTGAAGAGACAAGCNCGGTAGAAGAAGTAGCGGAANANGNANCGGNACAGCCGAANNTGCNNCCGAAGATGCTACCGATGAAAGCACTGAAGAGTAATCACTCTTCAGTCGTTGATTTAAGGTTTTACTTAAACCAATAACGTAACAGGAAAAATCCTATGGCAAACGCCAGGGCATTAGACAAACGACGAAAATCTGTTCGCAATATTCGAAAGATCACGCGAACGATGGAGCTAATTGCGACAGCTCGATTCAAGAAAGCAATGGATCGAGCGACCGCGGCAACATCGTATACGAAGCGGATCACCGAAGTTGTGGCCAGCCTTGCCAAAAGCGGAGCGGAGGTTCAGCACCCACTGCTGGAAGAACGCTCTGCCATGGACAATGCGGCCCTGATCGTACTCACCTCAAACCGAGGGCTTTGCGGAGGTTACAACGGCAACATCATCCGCGAAACGATGCGCCAGTTCGACAGTCTGTCTGAATCATATGAAAANGTCAAATTGATTGTTTCAGGTAAGCGAGGAATCACGAACCTAGAATTCCGGAATTATTCTGCGGATGAAACTTACACTCAATTTGAAGACGAACCACTTTTTGAAGATGTCAAGCCAATTGCAGATCAATTGCTCGATGAATTTATCGCCGGGCGACTCGATCGCCTGGATGTGGTTTATACCAAGTTCATTTCCAGTTCAAAACAAGCTGCTATAGTGGAAACATTGTTACCGCTTGGCAGCGTCGGTGCGGCAGACGAGGAAGAGGACGGAGGAGGCATAGATGCTGACTTTGAGTTCTTTCCGTCCGCTGAAAGNATTCTGGAAGAAGTNGTTCCGATGAGTTTCCGCATCAATCTCTTTAAGTGCTTCCTCGANGCTGCTGTTAGTGAACAGATTGCTCGAATGGTTGCCATGAAGAGTGCAACGGANAATGCCGACGATATGATTCGAAATCTATCGATGACCTACAACCGTGCTCGCCAGTCACAAATTACCGGCGAAATCATGGAAATCATCGGTGGTGTGGAAGCATTAAAAAGCTAACCACTAATACAGTTANCAACCAAACACAACATATATAGTTTTTTAACAAACAAAGAGTTNTAANATGGCTTCAGATACAGCAACACAGAAAGTTGGACGTATTACTCAGGTAATCGGCTCAACATTTGATGCTCAGTTCGATGATGACAAACTTCCTGATATCTACAATGCAGTAGAAATCGATCTAGGCGAAAACGGCATCCTTACCGGAGAAGTACAGAAACACCTTGGTGGTGGTCGAATACGCTGTGTGGCTCTCGGTAGTACGGACGGGATGGTTCGCGGACAGGACTGCAGTGACACAGGATCGCCGGTTACAGTTCCTGTTGGCGATGCGACACTAGGTCGGGTCTTTAACGTACTTGGAAAGCCTGTGGATGGTCGTGGTGAAGTGGAAGCTGAAGCCTACCGCCCAATTCACCAAGCTGCCCCTATCGTAACGGAACTTTCTACCAATACTGAACTGTTCGAAACCGGTATTAAAGTGATTGACCTGCTCACTCCATTTGTTCGTGGTGGTAAAGCTGGTCTATTCGGTGGTGCCGGTCTTGGCAAGACAGTGATCCTAACCGAATTGATTGCNCGTATNGCGAGTTCTCACGGTGGATATTCTGTGTTCGCTGGCGTTGGCGAACGAACGCGTGAAGGTACGGACCTGTGGTTGGAAATGCAGGAAGCGAAAATTGGCGATACTGGTCGAAGTGTTATCGAGCAGACCTGTATGGTATTCGGTCAGATGAATGAGCCACCAGGAGCCCGTCTTCGTGTTGCTCTTTCGGCCCTCACAATGGCAGAGCACTTCCGTGATACAACTGGTGCTGACACCCTGTTGTTCGTCGATAACATCTTCCGTTTCTCTCAAGCAGGTTCCGAAGTATCAGCTCTTCTCGGACGTATGCCTTCTGCCGTTGGTTACCAACCCACATTGGCTACCGAAATGGGTGCCTTGCAGGAACGTATTGCTTCCACAAAGCAAGGGGCGATTACCTCGGTTCAGGCAGTTTACGTGCCTGCTGACGACCCAACGGACCCTGCTCCTGCAACTGCCTTCGGTAATCTNGATGCCTTCCTCTATCTGGAACGTAACATCGCTTCGAAAGGNATTTACCCTGCTGTGGATCCTCTGGCTTCCTCCAGNCGTATTCTCGACCCACAGTATGTTGGTGACCGCCACTATCAGATCGCTCGTCAGGTTCAGACGATCCTTCAACGTTATCGTGAATTGCAGGATATTATTGCGATTCTTGGTGTCGACGAATTGAGTGAAGATGACAAGATGATCGTGCATCGTGCTCGTCGTCTTGAACGCTTCCTGTCTCAACCATTCCTCGTGGCTGAGGTCTTCACAGGCAAGCCTGGTGAGATCACTCCACTGGAAGATACACTTCGAAGCTTCGAAGAAATTTGCAACGGNAAATGGGATCACTTACCAGAAGGTGCATTCATGTACGTTGGCTCCGTCGACCAGGCAGAAGAACAAGCCAAGAAAATGGAAGAAAGTTANTCCATGTCAATTANCTGTATCGTTGTAACGCCTGCTGAAACAGCCGTTGAAACAGAAGCTTCATCCATTACCCTACCACTGTTTGATGGTGATAAGGGAGTAATGGCCGATCACGCTCCGATGATCGGGCGTTTGGGCAACGGTGAATTGAGACTCGAAGGCACTGAAGGCGGTTCGCGTTTCTATATCGAAGGAGGCTTTGTCCAAGTTCTGGATAATACGGTGTCAATTTTGACAAACCGTGTTGTTGCAGTCGAAAATCTCGACTCAAGTGCGTTGGAGCAGGAACTCGGTGATGCACTGGCCATGCCCGGCAATAACGACGNAGAACTCGACCTTCGCGAACGNGCGTCAGACGCCGTGCGAGCCCAGTTAAGAGTTGCTCANCGTAGCTAGTTACAATATCAGCTGTCTGGTAAATTCGTATAATAACAGGGTGTAACTTNTACACCCTGTTTTTTTATGCTTTTCAAATTCGCCCTTGTTACTTAGCTAGCCGTTCGCCGGTTTACCCTCGTGGATCGTACTAAACTATCGGCATTTCTGATCATACCTTTGCTGGCATTAGCAGCATTAGTCGCTCCTCTATGGATTCAGGGGGAACTNCCTGTATTTCGAGATGCTGGTCACTATTACTATCCCTCTTTTCATTTCGAGCACGAACTGTGGCAACAAGGCGCCGTTCCACTTTGGAGTCACCTNGATGACCTCGGNCGTCCCTTTGCGGCCGACTCGAGCACCAGTATCTTCTACCCCGGCAAATTACTTTTCTGGTTACCGCTAAGCTTTCCCAATTGTGTCCTGCTTTACCTCATCACACATCTCGTATTGGCAGGACTCAACACTTACNGTTTGGCGCGACGCTGGAACGCTTCTCCTTCAGGCGCAGCATTTGCCAGCCTGTCATTTTGCATGGGCGGTGCTGTACTCACTCAGCACTCCAATATNATTTATTTAGTATCGGCAGCCTGGCTACCGCTGGCGGTTAGTCTTTCATTAGATCTCATTGAAAAGCAGGACTCTAGGAAATCTCTCGCCTATCTGGCNGTAACACTTGCCCTCATAATTCTCGGCGGCGATCCACAAATGGCGTTACACGTTATGTTGCTAATCCCCCTGTTCTATTGCTTTGTCAGCAAAACATCTAATCGCAATCATCAGCCCAACAAGATCGCNAAACGAAAAGTTGCCNAGCGAATGNTNATTGCTGGCGTCATCGCCTTCGGCTTAGCAGCGATACAAATNCTGCCTACCTATACCTGGTCCAAGAATGCCAATCGAAACTTACGCTCTGCTTCCAGGACCACCTTTGAATGGATCGCTGATCAGGTTACTGGCAATGAAGTTCCCAACAATATCTTTAAGGGACGCAGGGCATCAGAACACCATGGACAACTCTATCAGTTTTCACTGGCTCCTTGGCAAATGACTGAACTAGCGTTCCCTAATATAACCGGGAAACTCTATCCGCAAAGACAACGTTGGACCTTTCTATTTGAAGATAATCCACGCACNTGGTANCCCAGCATCTACCAGGGAATCCTCCCTCTACTGCTTGCCTTGAGTATTTTCGGGCTAGGAAAAAAGGCCCGGCACAAACAACTCAGTCGGATGATAGTCTTCACTATTTTGGCTGCGTTGGGGACGTATGGAATTGGATGGTTCATCACTGCAGTAAGCGGAGCCAAGCCTGTTGCTTCGGAAACCGGTGGTGTTTACTGGTTCCTTTGCAATGTCGTACCGGGATACATCCAATTTCGCTATCCAGCCAAATGGTTTATCCTGACCAGCCTACTGATAGCCATTCTGGCCGGAGTCGGCTTCGATACCGTCGACAAGGAAACCGAACGCCGCAGAGCCGTTTTCAATTGGTCGATGGTCGGACTGTGTGCTGCTTTATTGACGTGCTATCCACTACTCAGCCAATTATTAACCAAAGGACTGGCCAATTCCCCGCCCGACTCGTTCCTAGGTCCTGCTGCTGGCCAGGGAGTCAAACGCGATCTTTTACAGGCAGCGATTCAACCNCTAGNTATCGTACTTGGNTTCATCCTNACGACAAAACTCGTTCGCAAGGAAAAGATGAAAACGACNATNATTTTAATCCTGCTTGCCGCTGATCTCTTCTTTGCGAATTCATGGCTCTTCTCATCCGCATCGTCATATCACTGGGACGCGATTAGTCCTATCGAACAACAACTCAAGAACTCAACGCANCAGATACCGACGCGAATTTACCGAACCAGACTTTCTAGATGGAACCCACCGTCATTCGCCAAGCAAAGCTCTGCTGAACGCCAACGCGATGCAATCNTCTGGGACCGACAATCTCTTCGACCCCGCATGCACCTATTAAGTCACATCCAGTTACTCGATGCAAATGCAAGNATTTCTGATGCGCACTACGATTCTATGTTACGAGTCCTGCGNAGACACGGAACTACCCGAGAAGATCATGTTACAGAACCTGATGCTGATGGTCTGGCACTGCTAGGGGCCAGCCATATTATTGGACCGGAAAATTTCTACCCTCGGCACGATGAAANGCTTACCAGTCCTACCAAGATTGAAGACGTCGCGATCACTACTATCGCTAATCCAGCTCCATTTTTCTGGACCGTTCCAAATTGGAAAGTCCGACCTCCATTTAGTGGAGGGACTCCTGCCCAACTAGATCAATTCACCAAAGATGTCTTTTACCCTGACGGCTTGATTGCAGATCTCCAGAATCTATCAACGCTTGAATCAAATTCAATCAAAAGTAGCAGTTCACCTATTTCTNTTAAACAGGATGTCATTCGTCTTGAATCATTTGAGCCGGGCTTTGTAAGACTTCGANTCTTTAAAGAAGAGGATGGCCCNTTAATCATTAATCAGGGATTTGATACCGGTTGGCACGCNCGCATTTGGAACTNGGAGAACACGCTCCCACAACCGACTNCATTAATTCGTGCGAATCGAGTGATGCAGGCCGTAGTCCTCAAAAAAGGTGAGCAAACCNTCGATCTTGTTTATCGTCCCACTTCCTTCTTATTCGGCCTAACAATCAGTGGAATCTTCTGGTTGATGCTATGTGGGAGCCTCGGAATCGCAGCCATCCGTTCTCGTCGAGCACTACCTCACTAAAGGTTCCAGCTGGAGGGCCGGTTGTTCTTCGTGGAAAGGAGGCCTGCATGACCGGTTTTGACTCTCCCATGTTTGGCTTACAATAAGAATGTACGAACCCGTTTCACCTACTGGAATACGAAAAAATGATCGCCATCATCGATTACCAAATGGGTAACCTNCGTAGCGTTCAAAAAGCCTTTGAAAAAGCTGGATTTGAAGCCACGATCACTAGCGATCCAAAAACCGTCGCGGCGGCCGATAAAGTCGTACTTCCNGGTGTAGGGGCCTTTGAAGATGCCATTAGTGAGTTGCATCGCCGGGATCTGGTCAGTCCCATTAAGGATGTGATTCAAGCAGAAAAGCCATTTCTTGGTATTTGTCTGGGGCTACAGTTACTGTTTGACATAAGTTATGAAGGTGGTGAATTCGANGGNTTGGGAATTATCCCTGGANAAGTGAAGCGGTTTAATGTTCGTAAGGGATTTAAAGTTCCTCATATGGGATGGAATCAAGCAAACATTGTTCGCGATGCGCCAATTCTGGAAGGCATCGACTTCGGCACTCACTTTTACTTTGTTCACTCGTACTATGTTGTACCAAGCAACGATCACGTCATCGCAGTCACAAGTGACTATGACGGTGAATTCTGTTCCATGATCTGGCAGAACAATCTCTTTGCAACACAATTCCACCCCGAGAAGAGCCAGGCAGCCGGCATTAAGGTTTTAAACAATTTCGGNTCTCTCTAATCCCTTCCCTGTCGCAACCATCAGAAAGATATCGTCATGAAGATTTGGCCAGCCATTGATCTCAGGGGAGGCAATTGTGTCCGCCTCAANCAAGGTGACTACAATCAAGAAACGGTTTTTGGGGATAATCCGGGGGCGATGGCACAACAATGGTGCAAACAAGGTGCTGAATGTATGCATCTGGTGGACCTGGATGGAGCTCGAGATGGCCTCTGGATCAATCAGGATGCTGTACGAAGCATCATCGAAGCGATTGATGTCCCTTGCCAGCTTGGCGGTGGCGTTCGCGAAGAGGCTACCATCGAGTTATTACTGGGCCTCGGGGTCAGCCGGCTAATCGTTGGTACAAAGGCCTTGAAAGAACCCACCTGGTTCTCATCCATGGTCGAGAAATTCCCGCATAAACTAGCCCTGGGAATCGATGCNCGAGATGGNATGGTGGCAACCGATGGTTGGTTGGAAACAAGTGAAACAACTGCGATCAGTCTTGCTCAGCAATTTGAGAACCAACCCGTCGCAGCGATTATTTACACTGACATTTCCAGAGATGGGATGATGCAGGGTGCCAATGTCAGCGGCATGGAGGAAATGAAACAAGCAACATCGATCCCAGTCATTGCCTCTGGTGGAGTAACAACGCTCAATGACGTGAAGCAACTTCGGGAGGCCGGACTGGATGGGGCCATCATTGGACGCAGTCTATACGATGGTGTCATTGACTTGGCTGAAGCGATTTCTCTGGCAGCCGAATAAAACAGATCTAAATCTCGAATGACGAGTCGTTCGTGACTGCATCTTTACTATCAGCTCGCATACGCAATCTGGGTTTCTCCAGAGTTACTGTCGTATGAGGCTGCACACTACGTGTGAGCCAAACACTTGAACCAATCACACTATCGTGCCCAACCATCGTGTCTCCACCAAGGATGGTTGCTGATGCATAGACCACGACATGGTCATCAATCGTTGGATGGCGTTTCATCGTACGGATGAGTTTCCCATCAGCATCTGTCGGAAAACTCAAAGCTCCGAGGGTTACCCCCTGATACAATTTCACGTGCTTACCTATCACCGTCGTTTCACCAATCACAACTCCTGTCCCATGGTCGATAAAAAACGACTCACCAATNGTTGCTCCGGGATGAATATCGATTCCCGTTTCTTTGTGGGACCATTCAGCCATCATACGAGGAATGAATGGGACTTTAAGCAGGTACAACTCATGAGCAATCCGATGGACTGTCATAGCATCGAGTCCCGGATAGCAAAAAATCACTTCATCCAAACTNTTGCAAGCTGGGTCACCATCATAAGCNGCCTGAACATCGGTTGCCAAAATTNGTCTTAAATTAGGCAGGTGTTCCAGTAATGCCAAGGTAATCTGCTCACCCTGCTCCAAATAGGCGCTCCATTTACCACGGGATTCAAAAACAACATCCTCATGTTGTAACGCTCTCGCAATTTGAGTGGAAAGTTCATTGAAGATTTGGTCGATCAGGTCCCCAACATAGTAGGAGATATTGTCNTGATGCAATCCCTGGCGACGACGATAGCCTGGATATAACACTTCTTTGAAATCTGCCAGGATCGCAACAATCTTATCCAGTTGAGGTAACGGGGTATGGCCCAAATGGTTGATTGTTCCCAGATCTTCATAGGTTTTGAGGATCTGCCGNGTCAATTCTGGTAATTGCTGTTTATTTTCGCGGGAAGACATTTCGAATGATTACTAGTTAGAAAGAGACAAAAAAGACGTACTACAACTGCAAGTGCTGAGGAATCAGCAACAACAGAGGCAATCGCAAATATTGTAGTAGTTTAGAAATCTCATGGTTTCATCCGAAAAACAAGGCTTAAACCTTTATTATTTAATCGTAGGTTACAAAATAAAGGTGTCAAGCGACGACTAACTCTAATTCGAATGCTAGCCAATGCTATTTCCCNCCAATCCGGTGATTTGCTACNATAGNCAAACATTCGGAGTGGTTTTTTAATTGGGNATGAATGAATTCTTACGCTAGATACTCGTCACTTTTCCTTCTGCTAATGCTGGCCGGCTGCCAGATTGGGCCGGACGGTAAATTCAGCTGGACCAAAAAAGACAATCCTGTTTCTAGTGACACTACGATCGCCGGTGACAAGGGTGAAAATACAGCTTCTCCAGCCAACGATTCTGCGTTAGAGAAACTCACGGCTGACAATGAGTCCCTGCACGCTGAATTAGCAAAAGCACGTCAACAATTCCGAGTCACCGCCAGTGAAGTGGATTTGATAAAACAACAATTGAAAGAGGCCAACGATAAGCTCGCAAACAATGCTGGCATCGACTTATCGGCCGACAATGCACCCTCTGCCAATACACTTGAAGCTGTCAGCATTGAAGGCATCGTTGTTGGCCGGGATAAAAATACGATCCGCATCGAGTTGCCGAGATCGCAGTTGTTTAACGCCAATACGGTTACCATCAGCAACGACGGGAAGACAATGCTGGACCGAATTGCCGCCGCGATTAAACAACAATACCCTAATCAACAAATAATGCTGGAAGCCCACGCTGCTTCCGGCCTCACTCCTAACGATGATCATCAGCAAGCTATCCAGCAAGCTACCTCGGTATACAATTACTTAGTTGGTATGACACAACTACCGGCAAATCAGTTTTCACTCGCTTCCAAAGGTAAGAATCACCCTCGTTACTCGACAGCATCGGACCAGGGACGAGAAGCCAATCAACGCATCGAATTAATCATCTATGCGGAAACCTTTTAATCCCTATCCCCACCACGAAAGTACTCAATAGTCGCATGTTCAGTTGGAGCACCTGCCTGATAGTGATGATCATCGGCTCGGTCGTAGGTATGTTCGTGAACTGGGGAATCTACAATTTGGCCTGGAACAAACGGCGAATTAGTCCATGGGGACCTTTGCCCGAGGAGATCAGCCACCGATCGTGGAGCACCCGATTACCTATCGTCGGTTGGCTGAGGATGAAACCTGAGACCCGTCAGCATGGCTACTTGTTTTGGGTTAGGCCATTCTGGATCGAAGTGGGGATGGCCCTATTCTTTGGTTATACCTACTCCCACTTTTCGAACGTTGCTTATCTGGCGAGCCAGGCTGACGCAGACTTCTCACCTTTCCTGCTCTGGCGACAGGCAATTCCCTTTCTTTGCATGACCACCCTGCTCTGCATCGCCACCTTTGTAGACTTTGATGAGCGGATGATCCCGGATGAAGTCACCGTCTTTGGAACCCTACTCGCTTTAGTCCTATCTGCCTTTCTTCCCGAGAGTCGATTACTTGATACTGAGGCTTTATTGAATGGAGAACTAATACACTTGCACGCTTACTCCCCTAAAGTGTGGTTTGAATGGGGGAATGAATCACGAGCACTTCTGTACAGTATGGGGCTGCTTGGATTCTGGGGCATCGCCAGCATGCCAAAACTCTGCACGTTGCGTTTTGGACTTCAACGAGGGCTGCAGTTAATGCTTGCTAGTGTAATACGGCCACGGCGTCATTCGTTATCGTCTGGTGAAAAACGGAAACGAAAACCTTTTACGGTAACAACTCTCATTGCGGTTAGCTGCATGCTGGGATGGGTATTTCTATATGCGATCTGGGCATGGGGCGATGCGAGACAATGGGAGAGTCTCTTTAGTTCCATCCTTGGCATGACAGGCGGTCTGGTTCTGGTTTGGGGTGTACGAATCATCGGTTCGGTAGCAGCACAGCAGGAAGCAATGGGCTTTGGAGACGTTACATTAATGGCCATGATTGGTGCATTCCTGGGATGGCAGGCGGTCATCATCACTTTTTTCATTGCGCCGTTTGCGGGCATCGTTATTGGTATCATTCAGGCGATTGTACGAAAAGAAAACGAACTTGCCTTTGGACCTTATTTGAGTCTGGGCGCCATTATCATTGTGCTCTTCTGGGAAACTGTTTGGGGACGAATCTATGGCGTCCTGAACGAACAAATTGATTCCGTCCCGTTTGTTCTGATGCTGCTCTTATCGGCGATGGGTGGCATGTTATTTGTCTGGCGAATCATCAAAGAGAAGATTCTAGCCTAAGCGGTGACTTTGCTCACAATTTCGGCAGCTACACCTTCGGGTGATAATTGCTCTGTATCAACCATGAAGTCTGCGACTGCCTGATAAAGTGGAGTTCTTTGTGTCAGTAGGCTCCGCACTTCCTCCAGTCCGCCAACTGCCGTCAAATCAGGTCTACGTTGTCCTGTGAGCGGATCAGTATTCATGCGTTCAAAGATAACGGTCGCACTTGCCATTAACCAGACAGTTATGCCTCGCCCCTGTAGAGCTTCGCGATTTTCCTCACGCACAATAGCCCCTCCACCCAGGGCAACCACTATGTTTTCACGACCGGCAAGTTCCTTCACGACATCCGTTTCACGATTCCGAAATCCCTGCTCACCCTCTTCTGCAAAGATTTCAGCAATCGTCATTCCNGCCTGTTCTTCTAAATAGACATCGGCATCAATNGNTTCTTTACCNAGGGCCTGAGCAANCANACCAGCGACTGTCGTTTTGCCGGTGGCTCGATAACCGGTCAGAAAGATATTNNCCATGAACCTCAANCTCTAATAATTAGCTGATGAGATNGTTCGACGAAANGTTTCTCGCATGACATTGAGAGGAGCTTCTTCACCGCTGAACAACTTAAATTGNAATTCCGCCTGTCGAACAAACATTTCAATACCCGTCACCGTTCGGCAATCATGATTTCGAGCTTGCTTGATGAGTAATGTTTGTTCGGGATTATAAATCGTATCGAACACAATCATTCCACGNGTGAATCCAGCTTCCTCAAACGGAGTTTCNTTCATTCTAGGATGCATTCCGACAGGAGTGCAATTCACGAGGACATCTATATTAGCCGAATGACGGTCCTCCCACGCAAGGGCTTCACCTTCAAGCTTGNTTGCCAGTTCAACAGCGTTTTCATAGGTACGAGAAGTCACCAAGAGTTCAGCACCACGGTCTTTGGCTCCTACGCCAATGGCTCGTGCGACTCCTCCNGCNCCAAGTAAAAGNACCTTTTTACCGGTCAACCATTTTTCGTCNGGATCCGCCTCAGCAGCGTCGGCTAAACTTACCATAGCACCGTAAAGATCTGTGTTATATCCAATGATTTCATCCCCGTCGAAAATCACCGTGTTTACGGCACCTATTTTACGAGCACCGGATTCAATTTTTGTTAAGGAAGCCATGATTTCCTGCTTGTGCGGAATTGTCACACTCAGGCCACGAATACCCAATGAGGGGGCATCATCGACAAACTGATTTAGGTGATCTTTCGGAATACGAAATGGTAAATAAACACGATTCATGTTCAGGTGATCAAAGCCTGCATTATGAATCACCGGGCTCATACTGTGGGCCACGGGGTCGGCAATCACGCCAAACACTTCAGTGTCAGCATTAATTGTTTCATACCCGTAGATTTCGGTCATCGTTTCATAGCTTAGCTGCCCCGGTGCAATTGTCCGTTCATGATGGAATGTGGCAAACGTGAAGGGAGCTCCAAATTTCCCTGCCAGAAGTCTACTGGGCATCCCAATATCTCCCATACAAATCCCGACCGTTGGAATCTCACTCTCTTCGATCAGTTTAAGGATTCGGGTAACATCGTTAGGAGCATTAGCCATACAGGCGAGCTTGACGATATCTGCATCTTTCGCAGCCAAGCGGGCATGGATCTCTTCGAGATTGTCGGGAGTTTCGTCAAAGTCATGCATACTGATAATTCGCTTGGTATTACCATAGCGCGGAATATCCTCCGCTATTTCTTCTTCCAAATCGACGTAATCAACACCTTCAACAATCGCTGCTCGCAACAGCATTACTCGTTCAGCTTCAGTCCCTGACCATTTACCACCATCCTGAGGACGTCGGCATGTTGCGACAACGGGACACTTTCGATCCCTTAAGAGTCGCTTTAGCGTAACCGCTCGACGGATATAATCCAGACGCAACTCAACTAGGCGGGCACCATTCTCAGCTAAATGCTGGTGTTCTGCCCTCATGTGTTTGTGTCGCCCTCGCCCAATGCTGACACAAATGGTAGATGCTGGTTCACCACTTAACCGTTTCAACGATTTATACCTCTCGATACTGTTTATCCTAGGAACATTACTTTTCATCCCTATTACTCTGTTATAACCTCGGCAACTTCGTTCTGGAATCACCAGATTTACCTGCTAAGTTTGTGGGGAACAGACTCCTGCTGCGCATGTGTTAACGGTTAGGCAAGCAGAATTGCATTGGTGTTACCAAGGGTTTTTTAATATATATCACTATAAGTTTCTTGCCCCTTCATACATAAGTCACGGATGATATGAAAACAGTTCCAGTCGTAGTGCTCGTAAGCCTGTCGGTAATTCTTACCGCTTTTACAACACTACAGTTTTCAACCCCTTCAAAAATGCACAAGTCAGCTAATGAAATTGTGCAACAAGAGCTAGACTCACAATTTGGGAATCTAGTGCATTTTGAATTGGATGACCAATCTAATCAAATCCTTGGCGTCTATATTGACGCTCAATGCCTTGATTCTCGTAGCACGTTTGAGACGCTTGCGAAAATAAAAAATCTTCGCGTTCTTTCTATCCGCCATGGTCAATTTCGAGATACTGATTTAGAGCCCTTATCCAGTCTGTCAAAACTAACCTCCGTCGAGCTTCAGTCTCTTCATTTCACTGGTTCCGGATTAAAATACTTAACCGGCTCGAAGGGAATAACCAGCCTCAAATTAAACAATAATCCTGTCTGGGCGGCGGAAGAATCCAAAAGGCTACAGGAGTTACCCCTGTTGGAAGAAATTCATTTAGCCTGCACTGCAACCACGGACGAATCTATCAAGGCATTCACAAGACACCAGGCCCTACATACCCTTGTCTTAGACAATACCCATGTTACCTTTGCGGGATTAAAAGCCCTTTCACAAAACAGTAATCTACGACACCTCAGTCTACGCAACTGCCTTCTTGGCAGCCTGCACCGTGATGCGCTGTCACAACTCACGACGGAACTACCCTTTTCACTCAACCTGGCAGATTCAGATGTCACAGACGAAGCTCTAACCGATATTAAAAGCCTAAACGTTGTTCACCTAAATCTAAGTGGCACACAGATAAGCGATCAAGGACTGACCTATCTCTCCGGCCATGAATACTGCCAGCTTCTAGACCTTAGCTACACGCAGTGCTCCAGCAATGGTCTGAACAATGTGGTGACGTCCCTTCCGTTACAGTCATTAATCTTACGAGGGATCAAACTTAGCGAAGATACTTTGGAAGCATTGGGCCAATGCACACAATTGATGCTTCTCAATCTGGCTAACACAAACGTACAGGATCAATGGCTAGCCGCGCTTCGCAAGGTCGAAACGCTGGAGTACTTAATTCTCTATCAAACTGAGGTGACTGGGAAAACACTCAATCAACTAACCAATCTTTCATATTTGGACCTCTCATTTTGCCCTGTTGACTCGAGAGCTATTGAACAATTGAATTTGCTAACAGATCTGGCCAGTCTCCAACTAATGGGAATCAAGCTCTCTCACGAAGCAGTGAAACACTTNGCCTCAACGAATGTCACTCACCTCAACNTATCCAATTCTTCCCTTACGAATCGTGATCTGCGAACGCTTTCAANCATGCCTGAGTTAAAGGAATTATTCGTACGCAATTGTGATATTAGCGTNAACGAATTTGAGAGGTTTCAATCTCGCAACACTGACTGCGTAATTTACTGGCAGGCATACGGGCGGGACAGCACTTATGCCAAACCGGAAGCAATGAAAGCCATGGTCAACAGGCCATAGCCCCACTTAGATTCCTGTGCGTTGAAATCGTTTATCGAGTTCATCTCGGGAAAACACCAACGCCGACGGCCGACCGTGAGGACAATGATGCGAGTCCTGACAGAGATGCTGTGATTCAAGCAGCGATTTAATTTCTTCCGTGGTCAAAGAATCACCAGCTTTCACGGCCGCTTTACAGGACATCATCGAGAGCAGATCGTCGAGAACATCCCTTTTATCTGGTGACTCTTTACCGGACAACAAGACTTCCACCAGATGACGAATCATTTCTTCAATCTTAAGCCGACGAAGCATCGCTGGATAACTCGACACCAGCACGGTATCACCACCAAACGGTTCCACTTCAATNCCCAGCTTCTGCAGTTGCTGCTGATTCTCCAACACGGCCGCTGCCTCTGCCGGCGTCAAGGTAACCGGTTCCGGAACAAGCAGTCTTTGGGTCTCCAGGTTCCCTGCCATCACTTTGGTGCGAAAGTGTTCGTAGAGAATACGTTCATGTAAAGCATGTTGATCGATGACAACCATACCACGCTCGTCTTCTGTCACCAGATACCGGTTCTGAATTTGAATACCAAGTGTAGTATGTGATGGCAAATCGGATGCTGTCCGCGGATTACCGAACGGATCATCGTCGAGACGGTCGTTCGAATCCGATGGAGCGTTCATTGCCAGCCCCGAAGCAAGTTGGTCAGGATCTAGAACCCGGCGAAAGCTGTCTGGCAGACCAGCACTGTTCTGACCAATCATCGCGGGGTCGGCTTGCGACGCTCCAAACTGAAATTCCATTTTCCGAGTTGCTTCAACGGGCTGCGATCGTGGCGCCGTCCCCGGATCATCGTGCTTTCCATGACGAACACGAGTTGTCAGATCAGTTGACAGGAACTTATTGCGAATTGCACTCAATAACTGACTATACAGCCGTCGTCCATCCTGAAAGCGAACCTCAAGCTTCGTCGGATGGACATTTACATCAACCATTTCTGGTGGCATTTCCATCTTCAGAAATACAATCGGGTATCGACCGTGAAGTAACAAGCCGCGATAAGCTTCGCCCAATGCGTGCTGNAAACTACGATCCCGAATGTGCCGCTGNTTGAGGAATAGNTACTGCATACGNGTGTTAGAACGGAAGAAAGAAGGATCGGCAACATATCCGGCAAGGGANACGTGGTCATCCTGGCTTTCGACCCAAATCAATCCCTCTGCCAGATCACGCCCATGAAAATGAGCAATTCTGTCTTTCCAGCTATCGACTGCAGGCAAATCGTGTTTTATGCGATCGTTATGCTTTAGGCTGAAGTGAATCTGAGGATGCACGATAGCAATCCGAGTAAACGCTTCCGTAATATGCCCCATTTCTGTCTGAGCGGTTTTCAGATATTTACGCCGCACGGGGGTGTTGAAAAAGAGATTGCGTACTTCGATCATAGTACCGATAGGGCAACCAATCGGCTCCGGAGGCTGACGCCTTCCNCCATGAACCTCTAAGAGCATCCCGGCATCATTTTCAGCCGTCCGACTACGAATCAACATATTACTGACTTCGGAGATAGAGGCCAGCGCCTCACCGCGAAATCCCAGTGACGNGACCGANAANAAATCCTCNGCCGTCGCTATTTTACTAGTGGCATGACTGTCCACAGCCATTTCGATCTGATCGGNNTCGATACCACTACCGTTATCAACGATGCGAATGAGAGTACTACCGCCGTCTTCCACAGTGACATCAATCCTTGTGGCTCCCGCGTCAACAGAATTCTCCACAAGTTCTTTTACGACNCTAGCGGGGCGTTCAATAACTTCGCCAGCNGCAATCTTATTAATGATGCTTGTGGATAATTGTGCAATCCNTGCCATACTAAGCCCCGTCCATTGGGAAGACTGTGTTAAAAAAGTTACAGTTCGAATTCTTTCAGTTTACGATAAACGGTACGAGCACCTACCCCTAGTATACGAGCTGCTTCCTCCCGATTGCCATTGGTCAGCACCAATGTTTGTTGATAAGCCCATTTTTCTATCTGTGCCATTGGCTGCCCGACCAAATCTACCGGCCCCAGTGAATTATTGGGAAGTTCATCACAATCGACTTCAAAGTCAGGTGGCAAATCGTCGACATCCAGTANCCCGTCCATATCAAGAACNACCATGCTCTCAACAATATTCCTAAGCTGGCGAATATTACCCGGCCAGTCGTAAGCATAAAACCGTCGCGTGACAGCGGGGGTCACCGCAGTAACATTTTTATTATGACGTTGATTGCATTGTTTCCGGAAGTGATCGACTAGTGGCACGATATCGTCCCGACGTTCACGCAATGCTGGCAATTCGATGGTTACTACTTTTAGCCGGTAATACAAATCGTTTCGGAAATCGTTCTTTTCTACTGCGTCTTCCAGAACCAGNTTGGTCGCNGAAACCACTCGGACATTAACGTCCATNGGTGAGTTGTCACCCACCCGAGTGATACGGTTTTCTTCCAGAACACGTAGGAGTTTGGTCTGCGTTGCCAAAGGCATATCCCCGATCTCATCCAAGAATATCGTCCCGCCATCTGCATATTCAAATGCTCCGATGCGATCTGAATGGGCATCTGTAAATGCCCCCTTCACATGGCCAAACAATTCACTCTCCACCAGATTCTCTGCCACCGCTGCACAGTTAAGAGGNACAAGTCGTTTNCCTTTNCGTGGTGAATTCTGATGAATCGCCTGNGCNATCANCTCTTTCCCCGTNCCACTTTCGCCCGTAATCAAAACCGTTGCATCNGTAGGTGCAATACGTTTCANACGATCGATGACCGATTTCATTTTGTCACTAGAGTAGATAATACCGTCAAAGCCAAACTTCTCATCGAGGCGTTGCTGCAGTTCGACATTACAACGACGTAGGGCCACCGCTTCAACGGCCCGGGCGGTAATCGCACGAAGACGTTTAGGAGTGATCGGTTTTTCCAAGAAGTTATAAGCGCCCAATTGCATGGCCTCAACGGCCAGAGGTACCGTCGCGTGACCTGTGACCATGATCACTTCAGCATGAGGAAGTAACTCAGAAGCATTCTCGAGAATGCCCATGCCGTCTACATCATTCATCATCAAGTCTGTGATAACAACATCATATTGATTCTGTTGAATCATCTTCAGGCCTTCAGGGCCTGAAATTGCNATNCTTATGTCATAACCGACAGACTCCAANCTTTCCACCATCGCGGTNGCCAGAGGCGGATCGTTATCCACCACCAAGACACGGATGTCACCAGGAGCTAATTCCGGGCTGTCCTTTATTTCAGTCAATGTTGGGTACCTTCATTTCTTACTTTGGATCCCGATTACATCAGTCAAGTCGAGCCGGCGTCGGGAACTCCAGGGTAAATTTAGTTCCCTGCTCTTCCTGACTTTGCACATCAATTCGACCGCCATGTGCTTGCACCACTTTACGAGCCATTGGCAGGCCCAGACCTGAACCGGNAGGCTTGGTCGTGTAAAANGCATTGAACATNTTTAATGCCGTATTGTCACTCATACCACACCCAGTATCGATTAAATCCATCGCAATACCAACAGGAGTCACACGCGTGATAGCGGTCAGTTCCCCGCCATCCTGCATCGACTCTAACGCATTTTTGACTAAGTTAGCCAATGCTCCCTGCAGTGTTTCCTGGTCCAACTGCATGGCCGGCAATTCAGGGTCCAGATAACGATTCATCTGAACGCTCTGAGTTTGTGCCTGCGCCTCGTACATATCCAAAACGGAAATAATTTGCCGATTCAACGACCCAATCTCAAGCTCTAGATCTCGCAAACGAGCAAACTTCATAAAGTCGTTAAGAAGTTTTTCCAAACGTTGACATTGGGAGTGTACGGTTTGGAGCTTTGTCCAAACCCGACGCTCGCGTGGCGTTTCACTCTCCTCTAAGTCTTCTTCCACTAATTCCATGTTCATACGAATTACCGAAAGCGGATTCTTAATTTCGTGTGCCAGAGATCCCGCGATTTGCGCAAGCTCGGCGTATTGCTTTTCCAGCAACTGGGCCCTTTGCTGCCAACGCTCTACTTCGCGATCCACCATAGTTTGAATCTATTATCCTCCAGGGAAAACCTCCTACGCCTTCCAAGGTAAATTATCCTGAGCCTTTATTTTAGTCTGAGTATGCAAATTGGTAGAGTGTTTTTGTCACTCTCATTTTCCCGATCCCACAACAAAACAGCCGGTCGGCCTGAGCTACAGGACAACCGGCTGATCATTGATTAAACTTCAAACACCAATGTTTGAATGCTTAGTCTCGGCGACGACGTCCACCACCACCGCGACGGTCGCCATCACGACGAGGACGACGTTCTCGTCGCTCTCCACCATTTTCAGACCGTTCCTGTGGTTCCCAATCATCTTCTTGCCCAAGTTCCTCCAAAGCAGCCTTACGACTAAGCTTCACTCGGTCGTGATCATCCACTCCAATACATTTCACTTTAACGACATCTCCCTCATTCACTGCGGCTGAGATATCAGAAATGTAGTGTTCCGACAATTCACTGATGTGACACAATCCGTCACGACCTGGAAGGACTTCTACAAAGATACCGAAATCCTTAATACTGCTGATNGAACCTTCGTAGATCTTTCCAACCTGAACAGTNGCTGTGTAAGACTCCACTAAGGCCCGTGCTTCTTCAGCCCATTCAGCGTTAGTAGATGCAATCGTGACAACACCATCATCATCGACTTCAACAACAGTCCCTGTTGATTCCTGAATATGGCGAATATTTTTTCCACCAGGACCAATCANAGCACCGATCTTATCNGAAGCGATATTGACACGGATCAAGCGAGGAGCATACTGCGAAGTCTCGGCACGTGGACGATCGATTTCCCGGATCATTTCTCGCATGATATTAAGACGAGCTTCCTTAGCCTGAACCAAGGAATCACGAATCACTTGTTCACTAACACCATTGATCTTCAGGTCGAGCTGAATACCAGTGATACCCTTTTGCGTACCNGCNACTTTAAAGTCCATATCACCAAAGTGGTCTTCCGCACCCTGAATATCTGTCAACAGGATATTCTGGTCGCCTTCCTGCACCAACCCAATCGAAATACCAGCAACCGGGTTCTTAATTGGTACACCAGCAGCCATCAAACCAAGGGTAGCTCCACAAACAGATGCCTGTGAAGAAGAACCATTGGATTCGGTGATATCCGAGATAATACGGATGGTGTATGGGAAATCTTCCGGATCAGGTAGCACAGCTTTCANACTTCGTTCAGCCANCATACCATGACCAATTTCACGACGACCAGGCCCACGATTAGGCTTGGCTTCACCAACGCTATAACCTGGGAAGTTGTAGTCCAACATNAACTTCTTGGAATAAGTATCAGTGATTCCATCAACTCGTTGCTCATCCTTGCTTGTACCAAGAGTCACCGTTATCAAAGCCTGAGTTTCACCTCGCTGGAANACCGCTGAACCATGAACACGTGGCAGAACATCAACATGACACTCGATGTTACGCAGTTCATCCGGCTTACGNCCATCGGGACGTGTACCTTCGACGATTAATTTGCGAATCACATGTGATTCAAGCTTGTAGAGGGCAGCCTTCAGAGCTTTCGAACAAATAGCTCCTTCAGCTTCCGGATCAGGAATCATTTCTTCCTTAATCGTCGCCTTCACTACATTCACGGCTTCAGCTCGATTTTGCTTGCCGTCAGTCAACTGAGCTGCTCGGAATTGCTCCGAATACTTTTCNATCAACTGGGCGCCAATTCCATCGTCTTCAGGAGCAATGAATTCCTGCTTCTGGACATCACATTTTCCGTGTAGTTCGTTCTGCAGTTCACAGACCAACTTAATGCCTTCGTGAGCGTAAAGAATGGCTTCCACCATTTCATCTTCAGGCATTTCACGAGCAAATCCTTCAATCATCAAGATTTCTTCGAGGCTTCCGGAAACGATCATATCCAGATCGCTCTCTTCCAAGTCCTCCACAGTTGGGAATGTAACCAACTGACCATCGATCCGCCCAACTCGAACCGATGCAATCGGCCCGTCAAACGGCAATGGCGANATATGAAGGGCTGCTGCGATACCATTCATGGCAATTACATCACCATCGTTCAGAGCATCACTGGCAACCACCGTCGACTGACACATCACTTCGTCGTTGAACCCCTTAGGGAACAACGGNCGAATCGGACGGTCTGTCAGACGTGAGGTTAATGTGTCTTTGGTCGAAGGGCGTCCCTCTCGTTTCAAAAATCCACCAGGGAATTTCCCGGCAGCAGCAAAGCGTTCACGATAATCACACATTAGTGGGAAAAAATCGATTCCTTCTCGAGGGGCACCTGATGTTACCGCATTTAAAACAACGGTATCACCATACTGAGCAATAACACATGCTCCAGCCTGCTTCGCAATAAAGCCAGTTTCCAATGAAAACGTCTGGCCTCCAATTTCTCTTTCTACTCGTACCTTTTCCATTCGTACAATTCTTTCTCTTACCTACAAAAACCGACAAACCTCTACAAAATCGAGGCAATAACTTACTTACTTCATTCCAAAATTTAGGCCCGCCAAATCGGCTTTNCTTTCTTCACCTCTGCTGTTGTCGTAGGTATGACAACCAGGGGGTTCCAAATCGAAGACGATACCAGCTGGGTTGGGAGCTTTGCGCTCCCTTTAGTATGATTGTCCCCGATAAGAACCAAGGACAATCCAATGCGGCCTGCAGACCTCCGAATCTTACTTTCGGATACCTAACTTGCCGATAATATCCAAATATCGCTGAGGATCAATTTTTCTTAGATAGTCCAACAACCGACGTCGACGACTAACAAGCGCCAACAAACCACGGCGACATGCATAGTCTTTCTTGTGTGAACGCATATGCTCAGTGAGGTTATTGATNCGAGTGGTTAAGATTGCAATCTGAACTTCTGGTGACCCAGTATCNTTATCTGCCTTCTTAAATTCNCCGATTAATTCCTGCTTGTGCGTTTTAGTAATTGTCATCGTTGTAACTATTCTTCCTGCCGATACGGATATCCAACCGCTGAACTCCTATCGGTCAAATGTTTCCAACCGAACTGCCCTCTATTAGGAACACCCCAGTCAGAAAAACCAATACTCAGCCCGTAAACTACTACGGAACATCTTTAATCCATTAAATCTACCACTAACAAGGGGAGATGCAAGTGGTTATAAGCACCTCTAATACAGGAAAGCGGGTTATAAATCGCGCCTGAATCGCTGTAAAACAAGCTATTTACGGGNGCTCGTATATACATCTATATACTGGCTGAGAGCAATCACGCTCCAGCAAGATGCTGAGATCGAAATAAACTGGTCCTCCCCATGGGGAAAGTCCGATTCAAAGTACTCCTGAATCGGTTTACTACGTGTNAATACNAGCCATGANCCGTCTNTTTNCTGAGTCTCCAANAGATANTTTACGCCTCTAAAANACCATTTTTCATGNGCNAATTCGGGTTGAGCCATTAATAACGCAGCCATTGTNATCCCCGTCGCATAAGCATCACTCTCCATGTCATCGGTTTGCGCCCAACCGCCGTCCTCGCGCTGTCGTTGTTTCAACTGACCAACCATCGCCTGTAATCGCTCCGTATCAACTTCCATCTCGGGATACTTCGGTTCTTTAAGTTGCTCGAGCTTCTTACCCATCTTCCGTCTGTCAGTCGGACAAGCTGGTACAGTCTTCAACGCATGATGATATGAATGAGCGTTGGTCAGCCAGTACCAACCCATGAGCTGAAATGCGCGGTCCTCGGCGGAAGAAGCTACCGTATTTGCATA
>PAJC01000057.1 GCA_002705165.1 Planctomycetaceae bacterium
ATTTACGGCCATACGTAATTCCGCAGCAGCGTTTCGAATGATCGGTCGGCGTACAATCACGGGCCCACAGCAAACCGGGACTGGTTGACAGCACGGGTTGAGCAATTGGGCTTCGGCCTGAGGGGTTACAAAAGCACTTAGTGTTAGAAACGTCAGGAATATTAGAGATTTTAGGTTACGCATCGAATTGCCTCGCTTTTTTGCTTCTTTGTGAGTTTCCCCAATAATGCTGTGGGCAAACCTCCGGAAACATATCTTGTTATCTTNCCTAGTTTAACAGCAGGGCTANTGTAATGCGAGCGTAGAAACCGCNGGGACTAGCGTTTGTTGGGTCGTATCTTCAGGTCATCGATAGAGAACTCACCGATGCCTCCAAACAATCCGACGCGCAGGATAGCTTCACGTGCCTGAATAGGGACGCGTACGATTTTTTGTGCGGGGCTCCAGTTATGAGAGCCAATAAACGGTCCCAGCGTTACTATTCCGACTTCACGTCGGCTATCGTCGTAGAACGAGATGGCAAACAGAGGCATTTCATCTCTTGTTCTACCCTGCCGAACTTCGTCTAGTTTAATTTGTACTCCGATTGCCAGGCTACCAATAGCTCGACCGTCAATCGCAAACCCCTGAAGCATATGTGATGACAGTCCAGGAGTTTCATTGGTGAATTTAGCGTAGTACTTTCCCTGCGCGGTATCTGGTCCGGATGNCAATTTAACTTGACGTTGGTAGTACCAGCCAAGGATAAACTCATAACCTTCTTTGACCGTTTCAAAGTCAGCGTTAAACAGTTGAGGATTAAGTGGGTCTGGTTTTATTTGACGGCTATCTTCCGCGTTACCTGTCATCGGGACAAACAANGTTGGACGCAGTGCTTCTGCCTTGAGCTTTCCATTCTCTTTTCGCATGATATACATTGTTTGCTGGTATCTTTGTCCAACAGGGATCACCATGCGTCCCCCTTCTTTCAGTTGCTGTACGAGAGGAATGGGGATTCGTTCCGGTGAACAAGTCACGATGATCTTGTCGAACGGAGCATATTCAGCCCAGCCTTTAAAGCCGTCCCCGACTTTTGTCTTGACGTTGTTATATTTGAGCTTCTGTAGTGTTGACTTCGCTTTATAGCCGAGTTCTTCCACAATTTCGATGGAATAAACGGACCCTACCAGCGGAGAAAGCACTGCGGCCTGATAACCGCTGCCGGTTCCAATCTCTAATACCTTGTCCGTGGGTTGGGGGTTCAGAGCTTCGGTCATATAAGCCACGATAAACGGTGCTGAAATTGTTTGTTGTCCACCGATCGGTAACGCCATATCGAAGTAGGANTGATTACGAATATTGATCGGTACGAATTCATGTCGAGGCGTTGTCAGCATCGACTGAATCACGCGTTCATGTTTGACTCCGCTCCCAATAACCGCAGTATGCACCATTTGCTTACGTGCGGCTTCGTAGCGGTCTGTAATCTGTGCTTGTATGATATTGACCAGTAATAGACAGACGGCAACGCTACGACAGCAGAGTCGGCTCATTTGGCAGAATAATAGGTTTGGTATTGGTTGTGACATTGTGAAATTCCCCTTCTTCTTTAATATCGGGTTTTCCTAGCCATAGATTTAGCAAGTCAGTAGTTTTCGAATTCTTCCTGAGGGTACTTGAGAGTCCTTCGGGAACTTGAAAGACTAGTATTATCCACTTTATGAACCCTCATTACCGTAAAGGTGCCCAACCCATGCGAAAGAATCCAGTAAAAGAGAAACTACGAAATGGTGAGCCGACCTTTGGTACCTGGCTAACTCTGGGGAATTTCCTTGGAACTCGAGTGATGGCACGGATGGGTTGGGACTGGCTTACCCTTGATATTGAACACGGAGCATTTGATTGGAGTCAGGCCGAACAGATATTTGCCGCTGTTGCAGATGCTGGTTGTGTACCGCTGGCCCGTGTTCCCGAAGGGAGTCATCATTATATTAAACGAGTGTTAGACGCCGGCGCCTGGGGAATCGTGGTACCGATGGTCGACACCGTGGAGCAGGCAAAGACAGCGATCGCGGCAGCTAAGTTTCCCCCGGAGGGTAATCGCAGCGTTGGCGGCGGTAGCCATAATATGAACTTTGGAGCCACGGCCGGGGATTACCGAGCACAGGCAAATGATGAAATTCTTGTTGTGCTGCAAACCGAAAGCCCGGAGGGTGTGGCTAATGCTGAAGCTATCTATAACTTGCCGGGCTGCGACGCCATTTTTATTGGTCCCAATGACCTTCGATTCCAAATGCGTGAAGAAGACGGATCATTCCCTACCGCGGAAGAACATGAAGCCGCTATTCAGGAAGTGATTCGCGCTGGTAAAGCAGTTGGAACTCCAACAGGAATTCACGAAATGGATCCTGAAGGTGCCTTGGCTCGCGCAGAACAAGGTATGCAGTTTATCGCAGTTGCCAGTGATCTCAAGTTTATGGTGGAGCGTGCCACAGAATCTCTTGAAGCCGTAATGCCTAACCGCAAGGTGGGTGACCTCGCTCGCTATTAATTACGGATATAACTGGCCGTTATTGCGTTCGAGAAAAATCGAATCTCGCCCAGAACGGGTGCTGTCGGTCTCCTCGCAGACGGACATCTTCGAGCATGACTTCAGCACTGGCGGTGACAGGTACAATGCGTTCACGCCCGATGACGTTGAGCGTGACATTCTTCTCAAAGTCAACTAGGTCTGGGGTTAAGAAGACCGANATGCTTGCCGCTGCGCTCTTAATCCGAATGCGATTGTTTGGACTGACCGACGCTTCGATTTCTATCGCTCGCGCAGTACTTGGAGGCCATTCCAGTGGTAACGTCACCGTATCCGGAGGAAAATCGGTAAACTCTGCCCACCAGAAGTAATTGTCCCAGGGTCTAAGTGTGGTGACGTTGTATTCGGGAACGTTGAATTCTCGACGATGAAATCGCATCCAGCTAAACATGTGATGAATGTCATCCTGGAAATGGTCATGCCCACGGCCCTTGTATTCGACGATCATCGTATCGAAGCCGGAACGATTTAAATAGCGGTTGAAGTCACGTTCGTTTTGAGCTATCCGATTTCCATCCATTTCACCCGACACGAAGTAGAGTGAAACGTGTTTGGCATTTTTCCAGTACCGAGTGACATATTTGCCTGCTGTCGCACAAACCGGGAGTACGCCGGCCCATAGATCCGGGTGTGCTAAACCAATATCCCAGGCTGCATCTCCACCGACACTGTGACCACTTAGAAATACGCGGTCCGTATCAATCGCAAATCGCTGCAGACTTTCCTGTAAAGCGTAAAGCACTCGGGAATGTTCCTGAGCAGAATACTGGTAAGAAGCTTGATACTGATCTTCAGTCCACGCGGGAGCGATCACAATATAACCATGTCGAGAAGCCTGTCCTAGTCGCATATCCATTTGTTTATTGTAGGACCCGGCCCACCAATCGATTTGTTGTTCAGGAGAATTACCCGCTCCATGAAGACTCACAATGGTTGGGTATTTGCGATAGGCATCGTAGTCCGGTGGCAATTGAACGACATAACGGAAAATCTTATCGTCCGCTCCGGTCGTTTCAAAAGTGAAATGTAACGGATCTTCGTGTGCCTGCGGTTCAAGCGGAATTGCGGGTTTCATGGCATTGAGTAAACGNGCGATATTTGCAGGCGTGCCACCTTCGAGCCCCGCNATCTTATTGAGTATTTCACGACGTTGTTCAGCATTTTTACTAGTCAGGTATTCACGAATGGCATTGCGGACATCAAATAACGAAATGGCAACAGCTAGGTTCTGGGTGACTTCACCCTGCCCCATCAACCAGCCACTGATCGCCATGGCGAGCTTTTGATCGAAGCCAATCTCTGGATCTTCACTAAGTCTGACAAANTCTGCAAACCTAGGCAGTGTGTTGATGTTCAGTTCACCGAAGATCTCTTTGCGGATCCTGNCAACGGCCTCCGTGGTTTCCTGTTCTTCCAGTTGGGAGGCATGTTTATCAAACAAAGCGAAGACGGTATCNCGCTGTTTCGATTGTTCGTCATANTCCTTTAGTAAATCTCGCGCTCGGAGCAATGTTTCTACCGCCACTCCGTCGCTGGGGAAATTGTCTAACCATGTGTATACCCGTGAGTGTTGTCCAGCCCGTTGCCGGCTTTCNATTTCTTCGATAAGTCTGTCAGCAAGAGCTTGTCGAAGCTGAGAAATCTGTTCTTTGAGATTTGCCAACTCGGGAAACTGCTCGATCGCTGATTGCAATTCGAACATGGCTTCTCGGTATCGTTCGCATTGCATGTAGAGTCTGACAATCTTCAGCCGATCGTCNGGGTTTCTCATATCCAGATGAGTTTTCAGGATTTTGCTCAGAATCGGAGTCGGCATGCTACTGGTGGCGAGCCGTGTTTCCCAAATAATGGGTGTCTTAGTGAACAGGGTTTCAAGCTTAATGTATTTTGAATTTACTTCGGTAACTCCCTGGACAAGNTGGAGTGAGCCTCGAGCATCTTTCATGGTCACNGTNCGTCGTCCGAAGTCATCAAAGGTCGTAATATTCAGAATAGGCCCGACAGCGACCAACCGTTTTCCAACGGTTGCAACCCGTTGTTTTAGCATGATTCGTTCGAGACTGCCTGAAGGTGAGTTAACAAAATTGAGGACTTGGTACTGCGAAAAGAAAGTGCGGCGAATCCCGTCATCGGCAAAGTGGACTAACTTATTCGAGACTTCACCTGCCGTGTTTCCGGAGGCGAGTGGCGTTTCTCCGATGCCCCCGATCTTTCCGGGTTCTCCTTCGACCTGGACGTTGTTCTTTAACGTATAAATTGCCGCCGGAAGTCCACTGGCAATAAATATGAGCATAAGCAAACTAATGCCAACAGCCGAGGCACAATTGGTTCTTCGAAATTTGGCAGGTGCTGAAAGCACAGTCNATAACTCATATTACGGGCAAGAANGTTAACNATAGTGATTTGACTGTTTATCTTTATCGGCAAAATTAGCGTTAGAGACGGTGTCAATATTATTGCTGCCTAAGGTCATTTGACCAGAATCTTCGCTGCAATTGCAAATAAATGCCGGTGGATTTGGCTTCTATGTGAGCGAACTTAACAAAGACAATCCAACGGAGTTGTTGACATCGGCGTCCGCTACCTTAAAATGCTCAAGTTAGGAAGAATAGGGGGGTATATTGTAATGCTTCGGCGTATCATAGTCGTTTTGCTTTTGATTCTCGTATCAGCGGCCGTTACTAGTTTGGTGTCCGGCAGTGCTGCGTTAGTAGCCGGTAACTTTGAGCGTGGTGGCGCGAGTCAGATTTTTTTGGTGATTTCGGTGATCGGACTGTTGGTATCTGTGATCGTTTTCTTTTTGCTAGTACTTGCAATGGCACTCTATCTTGTTGAACAATCTAATAAGGACACTATTCCTGAACCAAGTTCAACTCCTGAGATTTAATACGTCCAATTGGCGTGTAATATCATTGCCCTTATGATCAAGTTTAATTGCCCTCATTGTCAGCAGTCCCTGAGAGTTCCGGTTTCTCGCGCTGATACGGAAGCAACCTGCCCAGGTTGTCATGCACAATTGCGGGTTCCGCCTGCCGTGGTTGCAGAGGAATCGGAAGTTCTTATTGCTCCCCCCGTGGTTTCTCAGCCACCTGAGATTACGGCGTCCCCGGTTTTATCTGAAGATTCGGAATTGGTTGATCTATCCGTGGTGGTAATCCCGGAGTCAGATTTAGAGAGCGATCTTAACGCTCTTGAAGTGCCGACAGATGCTGAAGACAATTTGGCTTCGAAGGCTGAGGAATGTGCTGACAGCAGTTCATCGCTTTCAAAAGAAAACGATGCGGTTCAAAGCAACTTACTTGAAGATCGACGTCGTAAGGTGGAAGTTTCCTCGAAGGTTTTTGATGACTTGGCCGATCGTGTGTCTGAAGAAACCACGGCCGATTCTAAAATCTTCTCACATCGTCGAGCCCACAGGCAGTTAGGTGTATCAAGAAGTAGCTTATACATGTTTGCCGCTTTGATTTTGTTTGTGGCCATCACGAGCTTTTGGTTAGGTACGATGATGAGTCCCGGCTCGAGATCACAGGTTGAGACTGAGATAGCGGGTGTAGATGACTACGTGAATTTTGAAGGCCGGGTTACCTTTCGCACGGACAATGATCCCGAAGCGATCGACGAGATGGCACTGGTGATGTTGCTGCCAGAGGATTCATTGCCGAGTGAAAAATTCGTGGAAAACGGTATTGTTGCGGGAGTCCCGTTAGACGAATCGTTACCAACTATTCTGGAAATTCGTCGGCTCGGCGGGGATATTACGACCGCTGGCGTACAAGGCCAGTTCGCTATGAAGGTTGCTTCTGGACACCGTTACTATCTACTCGTTGTGTCAGCTTTGAAACCAGCTGAAAAAGAGCCGGGTGATCAGGAGCTTGAAGAATTAGGCAGGTACTTCGATTCACCGGCCCGATTGTTGGATGGCAAGTTCTATCGTTGGTCACTAGAAGTGGTAAACACGAATCGAGATGTCCGTGTTTACCACCGTTGATTTTTCAGTAACTGCTACTTAACAGCTGGGCGTCGTTAGTTCTTTTTCAGAACAGCACCCGAAATGAACCAGCCATCTTCGCGAGTTTGGACATAGGTCCCCGAAGGCCCTAGATATTTTGCAACCTTTTCGAATTCAGGCATCTTAGATACGTCGAGTTTCTCAATGTTTTCCTCGTCTTTAGGTGAACCCATCAGGCGATTAAGAAGTTTGCCGGCAATGGTGTCTGACTGATGCATCTTGCCCTGTTGGAGGAGTTTGTAGTTAGGTTCGTTCTTCTTATCGAGCCGGCTGAACATTCGCATGCTAGTGGAGTTCGCTCCCAGAGATTTCAGAGCAGCTTCAACGCGTTGATAGTCGTCCGTATCGTCAAGCTGACTAGCCTCCTCGGCTTGAAGCAGATCTTCGATAAAGTCGGCACCGGAGGCAACGATGATGTGACCACTGTCCGAAACGGTAACGGCCCATTGACTGATTAGAGGTTGAGGGCCTGTGGCTTCTTCNTCAGGNGCTCCAAAGTCTTCGCCGCCNAATCCTTCATCTCCGCCAAAGCCTTCGCCCCCGAAGCTGTCATCACCAAATTCAAGATTTAATTCGATGTCGATTTCTTCCTCGANGTTTAGCACTTCGTAGATTATGAAACCATTGAATTCACGTTCCTGCTTGTTTGGTTCGGCACTCATGAATTTGGCAACNGCCTTACGGACAGCCGGTGCATCGGTTATGTCGATGGCAGCCAGCCACTGATGAGTATCAATGTCGACAGGTTCTTTAAAGCCTGTCATGATCGAGACGCGACCAGCCAGGTAGCCGACAAGTTCGTCTCGGATATCAAGCTGAGGACCATTAACATCGTGGGCGATTCCTTCAAGAATTTCTTCGAATAGATCCTGTCCTTCTTCGGCGTCCAGATATTCATTGACTAAAGTCTTGGCGTATTCAAATGTATCTCGCAGATTCCAGTTCATAGTTGTGTAGGTACTCACATTCGATGGTATCCATGATTGTGGTGCCTGATTTTCGGAGTTGGGGAAGTCCAGCATCCGNGCGGCCAAACGATACTGATCGGAATCTTTGGCAGCGATTCGTTCGTCTTTTTCTATTCCATTTNCTGCGGCTTCATCTTCTAATGCAATCTGGGCTTCAATGCCTTGCGTGTCACGCGGTGCGTACACGAAAGTGTGGTGNGTGAATTCTTTTTCGCCTTCTGCAACGACGACCCAACCGCCGAGTCCTCGAATGGCTCCGAACCCCTGCCCTAAAAGTAATTCNTGGAAGTTTTTACCCTGCGGTTCAACACCGGCCGCGGCTTGCACNGTTTTTGCGTAACCGAAAGGTTCAACAAACCAGCGAATCTGAGCGGCTACTTCCGAAGCATCATCGCAGCGTTGCATAGCAACCTGATAGGCTTCGAGGCTGGCGACATTGTCGTCTCCAGGGTTTTCAAAGCGAGCCATTATATCGGCCAATACTTTNGTATGATCGGTGGAGATGATGTGATCTTTATGAATGATATAGTAGGCGTTATANGAGACTTCTGGATTGTCTTCATCTGTGACGGTGTACTTAGTGACTTCCTGACCGGCCACTTCGATGGAGGATTCTTCTGCACCCTGCTCTANCAGTTCTTGCCCGATGCGATTAACCAATTCTTGTGCATCCTCCAACGAACCGGTTACGTCTACGATTAAGGCAAGAGCATGTGGTTGCACTTCATCTTCGACAGCAATCACAGCCGAAGCTGCTTCACCGGCACTGAGATTTTCCANATCCTCAAAGCTGATTCCTAAACGAATCCCTGTTTGATCGAAGCGAGATTGAAGTTGGCGCTTCAGTTCTTCNGCAAAAGGCTTGATGACAGGATCGGTCATTAANTGATGAATTTGAGTCTTCTCAAATCGTTGTTGAAGCTCGTCTAAATCAGGAACTGCAAAATATGCTTTTGTGGTATCAGGTAGTAGCTGGTCCGTTGAAGGTGCAGCAAATACTGACGCTAATCCAAAAACGGTAGTAAGAGCAAAGGCTACCATTAGTTTCGAGAACGAATTGGTCACGGTGCAATTCCTTTGGTTGTCAGGTCTTTGATGAGCATGTGCCGAGCTTTATCAGTAAGACCTATTTCTAATGTAAAGGGGACATCGCTTTACATTACATTTCAGATGCGGGTTGTTTTGGGCTTAGTTTGGGAAACTTTATCGATTAGGCAGGAATGGTAGTTTCAAATCTGCCTGGTGCACTCTCGATATCATCCCGAACTCTTTCATCTATCGGTGAAATACGGTTGATAACGTGAATAGTGCTGGTATGGATTATTCCAATCTTACGAAAATCGATGTTGAGTAATATTAAATAAATGTTATAGCTAGCGCAGTTTAACATTCTTTTCTGATTTGGAGCATGTCTATCGGAGAATTCGCGCCAACCATTCACTACCAGTGGATAAAATCCCCGCCTTTGAGGGGATTCTTAAAAGAGGTTCGTCTTCTAAGGAACATGCCAGAATTGGTTCCTGTTACAATCGTTTCTATGCATGAATTTCATTTAGAGACCCTGATTCACGACCCTATTCATGGATATATTCCCGTAGGAAAGCGTGACGACCGAGTTACTTCAGATAGTCANGCGGTATTTGAAGAGGATGTAATCCATCATCCATGGGTGCAACGAATGCGTCATATNCATCAGTTGCAGACAGCTTGGTGGATCTATCCGACGGCGGAGCATTCGCGGTTTCAACATATTCTGGGGGTCATGCATTTGGCCAGCCTCTGGACTCANAGNTTNTACCCGAGCTTGAAACAGGTGTGNGTNGACGTACCAAGTTTNGGGTACGTCGAATCCTTAATGCGAATGGCTGGCTTATTACATGACGTGGGACACGGGCCGTTTGGCCATTTCTTCGATGAACACTATCTTCGAGCATTTGGTGAAACGCATGAGTCTTTAGGGGCTCAAATCATTCAGTCGGAGCTGGCAGACCTTCTCAGTCAGTTGCGGGGGAATCCAAATAGCCGTTTAGAGGANGATGAGCAGTTGGANCCGGANCATGTTGCCTGGATCATTCAACGTCCTCAAAGTGACGAAGAGGAACGCCCTCAATGGCTGTTATTCCTGCGTAGCTTATTGAGTGGAATCTATACTATCGACAATATGGACTTNGTCCTNCGNGATGCTTACATGACNGGTTATAGCCAACGCTCNTATGATTTGGAGCGTTTGGTCAGATANTCCTTCTTTAGCCAGGCGGGCTTAACTATTCATGACCGAGGCATTCACGCTTTGTTGCGATTTATGGGAGCCAGAGCGGAACTGTTTCGNAATGTATATTTTCACCGGAGTGTTCGCGGCATCGACATTGCGTTAGCTGANGTCTTTGCNCGTTCGATGCCGTTGTTATTCCCAGGCAATCCGTGCGAGCATCTTTCAGAATATCAAAAGTTAACGGAGGCGTCTTTGCTGGTAGATGTNGGGCGTTGGAAAAATGAGTCGGGTGAAAAGGGAGAGTTAGGAGCGAAGTGGCAGGAGCTGCTGCAGTGTCAGGTTCCCTGGACAATGGTTTGTCAGCGAACAATGACTTTTGGTGAAGGCGATAGTGAGGCCAGTAGTATTTTTACTGATCAGGAATTCGTCGAGAAAAAACTTCGTTCGTTCNTGCCCGAGTCATTACAGGAACTGGAACTCAGGATTGATATTGCGAGACATATATTTCGGCCACTNGTACAGGGCCCAGCCATTGGCCAAAACTATTTGTTTGACTCGGCAACAGGCCAGATTCGGCCATTAACCAGCCATGAACTGATCGATCGTCAGCCGGTTGCTCAGCGGATCTGTCGAATTTATGCCAGAGACAGGAAGTATCAGGCAGCATTGGCTGCCGCTCTGCAACAGTTGGCAGGGCATGGTGAGGACGACCTGACAAACATGTAGAATGATTTNTTTGGCANAGTAAATAATGGCATTACAACAAGTTGTTTGAGGAGCAAAGATGTTTTTAGGATTCGGCGAAGTAATGATGCGAGTNGCACCTGAACATAAGTTGCGTTTGCGACAGGTGTTGCCNGGACGTGTGGAGATTACCTGGGGAGGTGGGGAAGCGAATGTNTGNGCGTCGTTAGCAATGTTCGGCAATCAGGTTCGGTATGTTTCAGCTCTACCGGATAATNCGCTTGCTGAGAGTCTTANGACATCNTTGCGNGGCCTTGGGGTTGATACTTCCCAAATCCTTACTCGTGCCGGGCGACTTGGNGTTTACTACGTCGAATGCGGTGCCAACCAACGGGGTTCGACCGTGCTCTATGACCGAGCCTATAGTAGTGTTTCGCTGGCGGAAGCATCTGAGTACGACTTTGCTTCTATCCTGGAAGGAGTACATTGGTTACACATCTCTGGGATTACTCCTGCCGTTAGCAGACAGGCTTATGAAGCTAATTTNGAATTAGTGAAACAAGCGAAAGAAGCAGGCGTGGAAATTTCATGTGACTTGAACTTCCGAAAAAAATTATGGAAATGGCACTCGGACATCCAGGGACAGGAATTGGCCCGTCAGTGNATGGCTGAAGTGTTGCCNTTCNTTGATTTGGTGATTGGTAACGAAGAAGACGCGGCGGATGTTTTGGATATTCATCCAGTAGATACGGATGTTACGGCAGGACATTTGAACGTGGCTGCTTATGAGGACGTCGCTCAGCAGATTGTAGCTAAGTATTCGAATGTAAAGCGAGTGGCGATCACTTTGCGAGAAAGTATCTCCGCTGACCATAATAACTGGGGAGCGATGCTTTACGATGCAGAAGGCACAGCTGTGTTTTCNCCCNTGAATCCCGATGGTGAGTACGAGTCCTTNNAAGTCGGGCATATTGTGGATCGTGTNGGAGGTGGAGATTCCTTTGCCTCTGGCCTGCTTCATGCGTTAAACGATTCCANGTATGACTCACTGCAGGCTGTGCTGGACTTTGCAGTGGCTGCCAGTTGCCTGAAGCATTCGATTAAGGGGGANTTTAATTACGTTAGTGTTGCGGAGGTAGAAGCGTTAGCCGGCGGAAATGCCAGCGGACGGGTCCAGCGATAACTGGTCATGGAGCCGGTTCGCAGAACGTGTGAGTTGACGTAGAATACGGGTGCACAAGTTACTGCCTGAGCAGGAATTTTTTTTATTGACTGGAGAGAGTTGGCGTGTCCCACGACAAATATCAAAACCCTCTGATTACACGGTACGCTTCCGCTGAAATGGCTGAGATTTTTAGTCCGCAGCGTAAGTTTTCCACTTGGCGAAAAATGTGGATCGCACTGGCTGAAGCTGAACAGGAATTAGGCCTGCCGATTACCGACGAGCAAATTACTCAGCTTAAAAGTGAGGCCGAGAACATNGACTTTACTGTCGCTAAAGAATACGAAAAGAAGTTNCGTCACGATGTTATGGCTCATGTGCATGCCTACGGTGACGTNTGTCCTGACGCGCGGCCGATTATTCANCTNGGAGCAACCAGTTGCTTTGTGACAGATAACACNGACGTNCTTCTCTTGCGTGAAGCGTTAGAGTATGTCCGTAAACGTCTGGCATCNGTACTNGATGCNTTGGGGAAGTTNGCTTTGCAAAATAGGTCGTTGGCAACGTTGGGATTCACGCATCTGCAACCAGCTCAGCCNACCACNGTGGGNAAACGAGCTTGCTTATGGGCTTATGACTTCGCTATGGACTTGGAAGAGATTCAGCATCGTATTGTCGGGATGAAGGCCCGTAGCACCAAAGGTACTACGGGGACGCAGGCAAGTTTTCTTAAANTGTTTGATGGCGATCATGCTAAAGTACGTCTACTTGAACAGAAAGTTGCTGAAAAGACCGGCTTCTCCTCCAGCTATGCCGTTACGGGACAAACTTATTCCCGTAAGGTCGATGCGCAGGTTCTGGATGCACTTTCGGGAGTTGCTCAAAGTGCTCATAAGATGGCTTCTGACCTCCGACTGCTGGCGAATCGTAAAGAGATTGAAGAGCCGTTTGAAAAACATCAAATTGGTTCGTCTGCGATGGCTTATAAGCGTAACCCGATGCGGAGTGAGCGTATCTGTGCTTTGAGTCGGTATGTAATGAGTCTTCAGTCGAGCACCGCGAATACGGTTGCCACTCAGTGGATGGAGCGTACACTCGACGATAGTGCTAACCGCCGTCTGGTGATTCCTCAGGCCTTCCTGGCCATTGATTCGGTTTTAATTCTATTACAGAACGTNTGTGCNGGCATGGTCACCTACCCAAAGGTTATTGCCAAGAATCTCAACGATGAACTCCCGTTTATGGCAACCGAGAATATTCTGATGGCGGCTGTCGCTGCTGGTGGGGATCGTCAGGATCTGCACGAGCGTATTCGNCAACACAGCCANGATGCAGCAGCCGAAGTGAAACAGCAAGGTAAACCAAACGATCTGTTGGATCGTTTGGCTCAGGATGAAGCTTTTGCNGGTGTGGANTTGTCAGCTTTGATGGATCCACAGCAATTCGTTGGACGTTCGCCTGAACAGGTTGATGAATTTATAGCTGAAGTGATTGAGCCGATTCGAGAGGCATATGTCGAAGGTGAACTAGCTGCTGAAGTCAACGTCTAAGAGCGGATAATCTCACCGCTAGATGAGGTCCTGCTTCCGTCGTTTGCGGCGCGGAGTGCGGCTGCAGCTTTCACAGATACCGGAGATGATGAGCCGGTGGCTGGTGACGCGGAACCGGTGTTGTCGNGCAACNCTTCGTCGTAATTCAATCAGCTCGTCGCTTTGGAACTCATACAGCTCNTCACAGACAGTGCAATGCAAGTGATCGTGTTGCGGATAGCCGTAGTCATGTTCGTAAACCGCTCGACCATCCAACTCAAATTTTCGCAGCAACCCTGCGTCCACGAATTCAGCCAGAGTGCGATAGACAGTTGGTCGACTTACATATCCTGAAATGCCTTTGCGGGGCAGTTGGTCAATCAGCGTATCAGCATCAAAGTGTTCGTGNCGGGAATATACGATTTCCATCAGATTGCGACGTTGCTGCGTATTTCGCATGCCCTTGCTTTGCAGGTACTCCTCAAAACGGTCTTCGGGCGTCATCGAGACCTGCACGTCGTTAAGTCTGTAATCCTGATCCATTGCCGCTGATTCTGNTTTAGCCAGCCTTTACTGTCAAAAGAAAATGCTCAGCCTTGTAAGCTGAGCATTCATGTTCACTTACTTCTTTAGTATAGCCCTTTTAGCCGATTTCATCGAGTAGACGATCAATAGCGATGTCCAGTTTCTCCTGAGTTTCGTAGGTACCCGCCTCAAGGGCTTCTCGAATCTGAGCTACGCGGTCAGTACGAATCTCGGGCAAATCCTGAATCTCTAACTGATTCACCAACTCCACGGTCTGACTGTTCAATTCCGCTTCTGTGGAAATATCGACCTGGTCGGTTGGGTTGGTAATGGAAGCAGCTTGTGTGGCTTTGGCTGACTCAACTTGATTAGTTGGGTTGACCGGTTGAGCTCCATTGATTCCGTTGATTTGCATATTCAAGATCCTGCTCACACGCAAAAGGATTAACAGTAGATTTAGCCTCAGAAGTATAGGAAACCTGCAAATAAGTGGCAAGTCCAATCCAATTGTCCACTCTTAGGGATGATTTAATTATTGCCCCCATTGTAGCTAAACGCCCCACTTTATCTTCAAAAAGCATGCATTTGAAAGAATTTAAATTCTCACTTAACTGGTCGTCGAATTATGTCGTTGGAAATAATAGTTAGAGAAAGGCTGATAACGTCAAATCTCACCAGTACGGTATTTCTTAGGCGTTTATCCATGCAGAAGGAGAGTCACGATGGACAATGTTGAACTTCGCGTCGTCCTGTTAGAAGAGCACGGTTTGGGCCGTATTACTGTGGGACTCGAAGAATACTTCAATTTCAGTTTTTCACTTTCTGACGAGTTGGAAAAGATGGAACGCGAATTCGGTGATCTTCCGATGTGTCGCTGGAACCGACGGGCTCCTGATGACGAAGCATAAAGAAAAATACTGCGTCTACACTTTATTCGTTGGGCCGAGATAGACCAAAGGTTCTCTGAAACAAGGCGAAACTCTGAACTTTGCAGCAGATAGGATTAAGGGATAAGCCTCAGCCANTCAANGCACATCGTTTGCANGCATCCGTCAAGTCCATGCTGACCAATGTTACGGGCGGAGTTCTTCNTNGGTGCTCTATTTGGGCTCTGCCNGCAAAAACTCAAGCATTGTGNCAACACTACCGTCNTGATCGGTTATCAACTGATCCTTAGCTCGAGCAACTTTATAGGCTTTGTCGAGGACTTGCGGTACTTCATTTTCTCCNGTTAACCAGGTTTGATTAGGAGTCGCGACTGCCAGCATCCCAGGTAGGTCAAAGTATTTGGCACCACCGGGCAGGAAGTTTGGTGAGTGAATTTTGCTAACGTCTGCGAAGCGGAAGCCATTGGAGTTGACAGCGAGTTTAGTCACGACAGTACGAGCCTGTGCGCGAGCAGCGATTGCCAGAGGACCGGTACTGTCCATAGCCACTAATGAAATTTCCTCAGGTAAAGACTCGTGATGGAAAATAAATGAGATTGTCGTCAGGATGTCGTGTGTGCGTTGAGCGAACATCGTGTGATTGAAGCCAAAGGTATAGGCCGCCGCTTCACGTGTATTGGAGTCCACTCGGCGAGTTTGCTCCGGNTGTTTGCCGTCGGCTAAGAATTCTCCCTGATACAGCAAGTCGACTCCAACCACACAGTATTGTTTATCAATCAGTGATTTCACTCCGGTAACAAGAGTGCTNTCGTCTTTGTAGAGACCGTCTTTACCATCTTCAGTGATCCAAATGACTACCTTTTGATTCCAATTTTCAGGATACANAAATAACACAGGNTTGGCACTCTTAGAATCCAGATTGGTTAGTGTCCCTCCGATTTCCAGAAAGTTATTCTGCGCTTGTTTGTAAGTTTGATTCCAGTCGAGGCGGGTGGCCTTCGGGAGCCCCTGCCCCACAANAATATCGATAGCTCCNCCAACGACTTCCTTAAATGCCCGCAGCGATTTTGGTTGTTTTGTCANNAGCGCATCGAGCTTGGTCTGAGCATCGTCATTCCAGGACTGTAGTAGTTTACTTTCGAATTCCTCGCCACCTTCTGGTGCCGGATGGGTATCATTCCAGACGGTAAGTTGTTCACGCCCTTGATATTGATAGTCGCGTTCTGGTGGGACGTCGGAATACCCAAGTTCCAAATGCTGGTTCATGAAGGAATACATCGCCTTACGACAGACATAGTTGTAGTTGTGAGGGAATTGTAAATGTGCTTCCAGGTGGATGTTGTCTTCTTGGCCTAACAGCGTGTAGAGTGCTTTGAGATCGGGGAAGCCTTTTGTTTCTATCTCGACAGTCCAGTCATCCGCTGCGGTAAGCCCTAGCGGCTTGGGAGCGAACATTGCGGCAAAGTCCACATTGCCGGCACCCACGCGTAACAGGCAGGCATTTTCACAAGTACAGCCACCCTGCATCGCCGTTGACACCATAACGGCAGGCATAGCTACCTTGATCCGAGGGTCGATAGCGGACACCATAAATGTCTGAGTTCCTCCGCCACTGGATCCTGTTACAGCCAGGCGGTCCGTATCGACTTCATCAAGCGTACTGATGAAGTCAAGAGCTCGGATCGAATTCCAGGTTTGCAGGCCCATGATATTTTGCAGGTGGCTTTCTGCTTGAGGACTAAAGAATCCCCAGCGATCCGCCCCGTTCATATGCGGACGTTGTTTGGCAAATCCATGGGCTAGCACAAAGCTAATTTGATTATTGTCTGCATAGCCGACCATGTCATAGGTAAACACAGTGCAACCAAGCCGTGCCAAATGAACACTTCGTGCCTGAATAGGGTTGCGTCCCCCTTCCGAGAATTTCTCTGCTCCGTCTTTTAGTTGCTGTTCCAGTTTAGTTTTAGGAGCATCGTAAAAGCGTCCCTTTTGATAATGCCCGTGTGGGCTGATGATGCCGGGTATTTTACCGGTTTGTTTGGCGAGATGAAGTGGACGGTATAAGCTACCAGTGAGGTAGTAACCTGGCATGGTTTCCAGATAGACTTTTTCAATGGAGTAGCCATCCATTTCTTTACGACTGTGAACCACGGCATTTAAAGGCGTCTTCTCGGGCATTGGCCAGAGTCCCATCGACACGAGTATTTTTCGTCGCAGGTAGCTACGTCGCTTGCCCCAGTCTTTTTCATTGTCAGCCGTATACATTGGGAAGTACCCATTGAGGTCTTTAAGTGGTAGGAGACGGGCATCCTGAGGTAACTGCCCTGCAGGGGTAATGCGAGGCTGGGCCAAAACAGGAGTTGCCAGAAGACTTGCCAGAACCAACGAGAAGATAGCCGTACGCTTCATGAAATACTCTCCAGAGATTAAGATCGAAGAGCGTATTTTAGCATTTTCATCTGAAGGATTCGAGTTTTAGCTGAGAAGGTGTTTATTCTAGATCGCGTGCCAGAATGTGGTGCTCTAGCCGGCCTGTCACGGAACGGGAGAGCAATGTTTTCCAGGAGTGAATGTTGTATTCGATCACCGCCAATGCGCAAGTCGGCATCGAATGGAATTCTCCACACTGGCCGTAGACAAGCTCTTCCATCCCGGGGTTGTGACCGATCACCAGAGCTGAATTGATATGCTCCGGTAATTGGGTAAGATATTCGACGTAAGTGTGAGCAGGCGCCAAATAGAGGTCTTCCGTGTGAATTACTTGAGTATCCCACTTGGTAGTTTCGCTGACCAATTGAAATGTTTCCTGAGCTCGGGCAGCCAGCGAACAAAATACAATTTCAGGTTGTAGATTCTGCTTGGCGATCCAGTTTCCCATTAGTGGGGCAGCTCGTCGTCCCCGTTCATTTAAGGGCCGATCAAAATCGGAGAGTTCAGGATCGATCCAACTCGATTTAGCATGGCGAAGAATTAATAGTTGTTTCATCTGCGCCCTACCCTAACACGCTATGCCTTGTGGGGTTCAAAGGTGGTTGGAGCAGACTGCTTGGCAAGTTGCTCGGCTTTGACAGCCTGTTGATATAATACTTCTTGGCTGCGAATCTCATCGTCTTCGTTTTTAGTAGGAACCCGTTGGTAAGTCCCATCAGCCTGCAGGACATGTCCTTTGACGTTTTCGGAAATAAACGTTCTCAAGGCATGGATGATCACCTTTTTACAGGAGGTAGATTCAATAGGTATCAGTAATTCGACGCGTCGGTCTAGATTTCGAGGCATCCAGTCAGCGCTTGAAATCAGAGCGATGTCTTCTCCTCCATGATTAAAATGCATAAGGCGACTGTGTTCGAGGAAGCGGTCGATAATGCTTACAACGCGAATGTTTTCACTCAGGCCAGGAATGCCTGGTCGTAAACAACAGATCCCGCGAATGTTTAGATTAATCGTCACACCAGCTTGCGAGGCTTGATAGAGTTCTTTGATGAGTGTTGGGTCAACCAGTGAGTTCATCTTGGCAGTGATACTGGCTTCTTTATCTGCCTTAGCACGCTCCGTTTCGAAACGTATGAGTTCGAGGATGCGGTTGCGGAGCGTAAGTGGAGCCATCGCCAGCTTTTGCAGGCTGCTGGGCTGAGTGAACCCTGTCACGGCATTAAAGAAGGAAGTGGCATCGTTTCCCAGAATAGGATCACTCGTCAACAGGCTGATATCTGTATATAGCTTGGCCGTGGATTCGTTGTAGTTGCCTGTCCCGAAGTGCATGTACCGTCGGATTCCTTGCGGTTCCCGACGAATAATAATGAGGCTCTTGGCATGCGTTTTGAGACCTTTCACCCCATAAATTACATGAGCACCAGCCTGTTGCAAAGCTTTGGCCCCNACAATATTTCGAGCTTCATCGAATCGGGCTTTTAATTCAATGATTACCGTAACACTCTTGCCATTTTCGGCGGCACGCACCAAAGCGGCTACGACCGAGCTGTTGCTACTTGTGCGGTAAAGCGTCTGTTTGATTGCCAGTACATCGGGATCGTCAGCTGCTGTTTCGACCAGACGGACAACCGGATTAAAACTTTCAAATGGATGGTGAAGGATGACGTCGTTTTTGGAGATTTCGTCAAAGATGTTTTCCGACAGGTCGATGCGTGGCGAGTTAGTTGGCGACCAGGACTTGGCCTGATGTTCTTCAAAGCCCCTTAGTCCTGCGATTTGGAACCACGCTTTCAGATCTAGTGGGCCATCGCAAACGTAGGTGTATCCTGGTGGAACATCAAACAGCGTTTGCAATTCCGTTAACAATTGTTCACTGCAATTTGCGGCAGCTTCCAGGCGAACACAATCACTGTCTTTGCGTGACTCTAACAACGCTGACATATCTTCCATCAGGTCGGCGGAGAATTCTTCTTCCACTCGCATGTCGGCATTTCGAGTGATTCGAAACGGTACACACTCNAGAACTTCTTGATTCGGAAAGTAACGATCGCAAAACAGNCTGACCANGTCTTCCGAGAGAATGTAGGCATGGCGGTCGTTTGATTGCAGCGTAAAGAAACGTGGTACGGGCGAGTCAAGTGGCAGGATGATAATACGGTGGGGATGTTCGGNATTGTCTTCTTTGATTTTCACGGCNAGGTGAATGACCTGGTTTCCAATCAAAGGCATACTGCCGTCTGGATGAATCCCGAGTGGAGAAATGATTGGATAGATTTCACGATCAAAACGATCACNNAGAACTTTGTATTGAGTTTCATTGAGATCTAGTTGTGAGTAGCGGCGAATGCCAATTTCTTCCAATCCCGGCTCGAGNATCTCATTAAAGCATTGATATTGCTGCTTGATCATCTCGTGCGTACGCTGACTCAACTCTTCCAACTGTTTAGCGGGAGTTCGTTCGGTAATATCAGGCGTGTGTTTATCGTTTGAGACCATGATGTTGAGACCACCGANGCGAACCATGTAGAACTCGTCCAGATTAGAAGAAGTAATGGCTAAAAACTTCACGCGTTCTAATAGAGGAACACCTGTGTCTAGAGCTTCGCCCAGAACTCGTTGATTGAATTCGAGCCAGCTGAGTTCGCGGTTAAAGAATAGTGGTTCTTGATCAGACATAAACGTTTATATTTACNAGGTTTCTCGTGGGTCAATCATGGTGTTACTAAGGACGATTTTTATGCCGAATGTGTCTTCAAACAAGTCACTGCTTTGTTGCAACGCTAATTGTTCTAAAGAAAGATCGACGGCATCTGGGGTGGAGAGAATGAGAGTTTCCTCTTTTTGTATGCAACGTACTGTGTGTACGCTCTGATTGCGTGAAGCATCCAAGGCCACAGCAATTCTCAAAATTGCGGCGAGTTTNGATACNGCTACACGGTTATCTCGNTCGAGCATGGCATAGCCGGCGTGTTTAGGTTGGGGGGTTGCACGGCGATGATAGCGTGCTATCAATGCTGTTAGTAAGAGGTTCGTTTTACCAAGGCCAAAAAGCTCGCTGTTATTGATCAGATACATGGTGTGTTTATGGTAGCTTCGATTGCTGATGAAAAGGCCGATCTCATGCAACAATGCTGCAACATGTAAAAAGGTTTCAAACCTTGGNTCCAGATCATGTTGCTGTTGTAACTGATGGAATAGCTGGCTCGCCAGCGAGGCAACCTGTTGCGCGTGGCCTTCATCGAAGTCGTATTGGCGTCCCAACTCTAAAACCGAGCCAATGATTTGATTTTGGAATTCCTTGCTCCAAGCTTCTTCTAAAGCCATCTCCTGCAAAAGCCCATCGCGAAGATTAATACCGGAAATATGGATTTCAGAGACCTTCAGATGCTTGGCGATACAAAGATAAGTGAGTAACGCAGGGCCGAGAGTCTCGGCTTCCTGATGTGTCACTCGCAGTTCGTAATTTCGCACGATGTTGTCGAGTGACATTTGCAGGATGTCGTTTGTGAATTCTTCAAGAGCATCCGTAGAGATCACTCCGCCTTCGATAATACTCCAATCTTCGATTAGCTGGCTTGCTGCGAACCGGATGTCGCCGCCAAGAGCGACAAGATTGNGTTGTTGCCCAACCGGCATCTGCTCATGGANCATGTCGATTGTTCGTTGAATCTGGGATTCCATCAGTTGTCGACTTTGAACGATCGGGGCATTGTAGGTTTCAACAGCTTTACGAAGACGGAGTGAGCCGAGGTTGTAGGTGTGGGAAAACTGCACCTGTCCGTTTCTAACCAGCAGTAACTCGGTACTTCCACCTCCTACTTCGCAGACGACAGTATCGGTCGAGGTTCCCAAGCGTTCCAGTTCAGCTTGAATCCCCAGGTAGGTGATTCGACTGATTTCCGCCTCGTCCATCGGGTCGATTTCGATACCGGTCGCAATATAGATACGATCCAGAAATGCGAGTCTATTCGTGGATTCGCGAACCGCACTGGTGGCCACAACACGAAGATCATCAGGGGATTGAATNCCGTATTCGCCTAGGATCTGTTGATAGCTCTTGAGAACCTGAGCGCATTCCTCGATCGTATCGCGGTGGATACGCCCTCGAGTGAAAGTATCCTTTCCAAGGTTCACTGCCTGGGAAAGATGTTCGAGTATTTGAATAGTTCCTGCCGGACTAATCTCTGCAATAGCCATACGTACCGATGTCGTACCGATATCAATCACGGCGACAGTACGTTGGCCCGTTATATTTTCTTTTGCGGACATGAGTTAATTACCTTTGCTGCTTCGCGCGCCCCAGACAGCAGCACCGAGGACGGAGGCATCATCACCAAGTTCGGCGATCTTAATTTCAAAGGTATCCCGAAGAACGGGCACTACGTTTTTACGAGCTGCTTTACTAGTATGTTTAGTGAACAATTCAGGCATTGCTTCGGCCAATCCGCCTCCAATGATCACGACATCCGGCGAGAGGATTGTGGCTATAGCTCCGATAGCTTTCCCTAAATATTTACAGGCTCGTTTGATGATTGCCTCGATTTCGGTATCTCCATTGGCTACGGAGGCCGCCAACACACCACTGCGCATTAGGCTGATGTCAGTGCCTACCTGTTCCAGTAGGTAAGGAGCGGAACCGCGATAGGCTGCCTGAGCGGCCAGTCCGGCGATTGCTAAACGACTGGCGACGGTTTCCAGACAACCTTTGAGACCGCAACCACAGCGTGTACCATTGGGAACAACTGGAATATGACCAATTTCCATTGCGGTTTGTTTTGAACCTGTAACAATTAGGCCGTTGAGTACGGCACCGCCTCCAATGCCTGTACCAGGGAATACACCTAAAATATTGTTGGCTTCTTTACCGGCTCCAAACTGGCTTTCTCCAAATACGCCAGCATCGACGTCGTTGAGTAATTGGACTGGGCAGTTGTATTTGTCTTGAAGAATTTGAGCCACTGCTACGTTTTGCCATCCCAGATTGACAGCCCCGAGTACGACTCCCGAATGCATATTTACAGTCCCTGGAACTCCAATACCAATGGATTTGAGTTGAGTGGATTCTATTCCGGCATCTGCCAGGGCTTTATCGATATTTTCTACCAGTCTTGTGAGAACAGATTCTGTTCCCAAACTCCCCTGAGTTTTCATGCGATTTCGGCCAATGGCATCGAATTGCGCATTGTAAACGACGGCCAGCATTTTGGTGCCACCGAGATCAAAACCGAGATGATAATCTTTAGCTGACGTTTTTGACATGGTCGATGAGTTGAAGTGATGAAAAGCTCAGGAGGAAAGGCAAATAGACGGTTAGTTATAGAATAGCAGAAGACTGAAAAATGACACGGGGCATCATTAGCTACCCAATGTTTTTAACAATTGGAAATCCATGTGACCCCTATAACTAATATGAACCACTCGGGGCCAAGTTCAAAAAAAGAAGGCGCGAAAGTGAGACTTTCGCGCCTTCTCATGAACGACTGATTTTTTAGCTCAGAGAAACTGAGTATTCAAAATATATGACTTAGTTGTTCTTCCACTGTTCACCGAGAGGGCCACCGTCACGACGGTCACCAAGTCGATTGTAGGTAACATAGTCGATGTTTTCACTCAGGAACTGAACCGAACCATCAACCA
>PAJC01000058.1 GCA_002705165.1 Planctomycetaceae bacterium
GGTGATCGACGGTAAACGTTATCGACGTGAAACGAACACGATGCCACAGTGGGCCGGGTCGTGCTGGTACTACTTGCGATATATTGACCCCACCAATGAGTCTTGTTTTGTAAATCCGGAGAAGGAAAAGGCCTGGATGCCAGTTGATTTGTATATCGGTGGAGCGGAACATGCAGTGCTGCACTTATTGTATGCCCGCTTCTGGCATAAAGTCCTGTATGACCGAGGTCATGTCACCACGACTGAGCCATTTCAGCGACTTGTGAATCAGGGAATGATTTTAGGGGAGATGGAATTCTCGGTCTATCAGGATTCAGGTAAGGATTGGGTTGGTATAGATAAGGTCAGCCGAGATGACGAAGGGAGATATCGTCAGGAAGATGGTACGGAAGTTCTACTTGTTAAGCTGAATGAAGAGCAAGTGACCAAGAAAGGTGACACATTTGTCTTGGCGGATGATGAGTCCATACGTGTTGATGCGCGGTCGTTCAAAATGTCTAAGAGCCGCGGCAATGTGATTAATCCTGATGAGATCGTCGAGAACTATGGTGCAGATTCATTGCGACTTTATGAGATGTTCATGGGGCCACTGACAGCTACCAAGCCTTGGGCTATGTCAGGTGTTAATGGTGTGAAGGGCTTTCTGGACCGTGTCTGGCGCATGATCGTGAATGATCGTGCAGAAACGCTTGAGCTCAATGAAATGGTTTCCAATCTTGAGGCTGACGCTGATGCATTGAAGATACTTCATAAGACGATCAAGGCAGTCACAAGGGATACAGAAAATCTTGATTTTAATACGGCGATTGCCCGTATGATGGAATTTGTGAACTACTTTACCAAGCAGCAGGAGCGTCCTCGCAGCGTCATGCAGTCATTTGTCTTGCTGCTCGCTCCGTATGCACCTCATATTGCTGAAGAACTATGGGAATTGTTGGGAGCAGAAGGAACATTGGCATATGAGCCATGGCCTGAATTTGATGAATCGTTACTGGTTGAAAGTACGATTGAGATTCCGATTCAGATCAAAGGTAAAGTGAAGAGTCGTATTTCGGTGGCTGCGGATATCAGTAAGGATGATCTTCAGGAAGCGGCGCGGAACGATGAGAAGATGCAAGAGTTGCTGGCGGGTAGCGAAGTTGTCAAAGTCATTGTCGTACCCGGTCGTCTGGTAAACTTTGTCACCAAGTAGCGGCGGATGTGCTTACTCTTTTGAGTTCGTGGCAATGTGTTCATAACGAGCGTTGGCATGTTCAATGAGCTTATCGAATTGTTCTCGTATCGGCTTTTGAACTCGTGTGAGTCGCCCTGACAGACGTTTCATGCCATCGGGGTTGTCCTGTATGATCTCGTTAATCTGCCCGATGAATTTGGTGGTTTCCGCGAAGTTCATATCGACTATCTTGAGGAACAAACCTTGTAAGGTCTTTACGACGAATTGATTCGTCGATTTATCGAACTGTATGAACATGTTCAGACGATGAGAAATGACAGGTTTCCCCGCTTCCTGCGTGTTTTTGGTTTCTAGAATGAGGACTACTTTTCCGTTGCTTATGGTAGGGATGATGCTCCCCTTGTAGGCTCCTTCAGCATAAAAGATGTGTAAATCCTTGTTGCCGTAGACGAGTTCGAGTTGGCTTTGTGTTCCATAGCTGTCGTCAATATTGATGAGGTAGTCTTCTTTGCGATCCATGCGTAGTTTGGAGACACCCATTAGTTCCCACATGTTGACGACCAACTCCGGATAACGGATCAGATGGCGATAGACTTTGTGATCACAGGTAGTTTTTTGGATAGGTGATCGGTGGAAGACGGATGGATTTGCTATAACAGTCTGGAGTTTCTCATTAGCTTCCGGTGTCAGTTTTTCCCATGGAATCGAAGTTTCGGCTTCCTGTCTGGTGGAGATCTTCTTTGCCGTTGAGGCCGTAGTATTTTTCCCAAGGTTCTTTTGGGTGGATGGATTCGTTTCGGCCCAAGTCAAAGAGCAACTCAATAGCAGACAAATACCCAAGGCGGGTATGTATGTTAGTCTGCGTAAAATTGAGTGTTTAGGCATGCTTGATTGGCTTGTTTATAAAGGGATTCCATCTTCATCTTCGGTATTTAGCACAGACGGAATCGAGTTAAAGGTCACATATGTTGTGATGTTGTAAAGCTAGGGGATCTTGAGATTGTGATTTTCTATCAAAGCCCTGAAGTTTCTTAGATAATCCTCGAGAATCACTAACTTAGCGGGCTAAAANTTTTACTTATTGTGAGGCATATGACTGAGCTTAGCCTGAGATAGAATAAGTGTTTGAACTCAATGAAATTGCCGTGTTTCGAATTCAAGAGGTGCCTTTAGTGCCCAAACACCAAGATACGACCGNNTCNCCCTTGCATGACTTGGAATCGGAGTCTTCNTCCCCAAGGGATTTCAAAGGTGAGAATTCTCGTCGCGAATTTTTAGAGAAGGCATCGGCTGCTCTCGTGGTTCTAGGAGCTCATCCGTCGAAAAGTTCTGCACAGCAAACAGATGCAAATGTTCTNTTTCAACCTGAGGAGCAATGGGCGGAACGTATTCAGGCTCCAGACGATGGTAAACGCTATGGTTGGTTTGTCGATACACGACGGTGTGTAGGTTGTCATGCCTGCGAAGTGAGTTGCAAAGCGGAGAATGATGTCCCGCTTGGTAATTANATCCGTCAAACGTTCTATAAGGATGTCGGGGAGTACCCGCAGGTGGCTCGTCTCTTCATGCCAATGGCCTGCCAGCATTGTGAAGATGCCCCTTGTATTAAGGCTTGCCCGTGTGGTGCACTGCATAAGGCCACGGGGGGGACGGTGGCTATTGATTACAACACTTGCTGTGGGCATGGGACTTGTGTTGACGTTTGCCCGTATGGTGCCATCTATATGGATCCTGTAGCAAACCAGGCCGTAAAGTGTCACAACTGTTATCATCGCCTCGAACAACAAATGGAACCGGCTTGTGCTAATACTTGTCCGGCAGATGCGATTTCCTTTGGAGATCTCAATGATGAAAACTCAAAGATTTCCAAAGCCATGCGAGAAGCAGCAGAGAACAATCTGGAAACCAGACAAATCCGTCCGGAAAAGAACACGAAGCCACGTATGTGGTTTGTTGGTGACGCACCGATAGAAATTGAAGAAAGGATTCCAAGCGAAGGAGAGTCTTACGGACCAGACGCCTACAATATTTACAATTGGAAAGAGAGTCATGAAGACGAGTAATTCCAAACGGCAGTTTTTGAAACTTGGTCTGCTCTCAGCAGGNACATTTGGAATGCTGGGATGCGAGGATGTATCCCGTACCAGTAAGCAGGGAGATGAGTCCGAAAGTCAAAAGAGTGGTAATGCTAAAGCTCTTCCTTTTGGCGTTGATATAGAGAAGTGGAAAGCAGGTAAAGGCAAAGACTACGAGATTGGCAGCCAGCAAATGCCGGGAGTCTGTTTATTGCCGGGGCCTAATGCCAAGAAAGATTGGCCTTCGAAAGACAAATATGAGGGAACTAAAAAGGTTCCCGGGATGTGCCAGCTTTGCAGTACGGTCTGTGGCATCATCGGGTATGTCAAAGATGGACGAGTATTGAAGGTGGANGGNAATCCGAACGATCCCAATAGTCGTGGGCGTTTGTGTGCACGAGGACAGGCTTCTCTTAATCACCTTTATCACCCCGAACGCTTGCTGTTTCCCATGAAGCGGGTGGGTAAGCGAGGAGAGGGCAAGTGGAAACGTATTTCCTGGGATGATGCTCTCACTGAGATTGCNGATAAATTACGGGCGATTCGAGAGCAGGATAAGCAGGAAGAATTTGCATTTCATCAAGGCCGTCAACGCAGTAAGGATGCGATCAAACGCTTTCTTGACGCGTATGGTACTAAAACGCAATTAAGTCACCGTTCACTTTGTTCGGGAAATCGNCGTGCGGCAAATCTNGCCTACCTCTGGGAAAGCGATTGGGATCTTAATGATTGTGAGAATAGTAAGTACATCCTGAACTTTGGTTCTAACGCATTCGAGGCACATCAGGGTCATGTTCCTTTTTTGAATAGGATACAAAATGGTAGGTTTAATAACGGTGCCAAGATGGTCACCTTTGATGTGCGTCTTTCTAATACTGCCGGTAACAGTGATGAATGGTTCTCTCCTTTTCCGGGAACGGATGGAGCGGTTGCCTTAGGAATGTGCCATTGGATTCTTGCCAGTGAAAAACAGGACAGCGAATTCCTGGNACGCTGGACGAATGTCTCTGTTCGTGAATTGAAAGAGCATCTTTCGGAATACACTCCTGAATGGGCGGAACAAGTGAGTGGTGTGCCTGCTAAAGTTATTAAGCGGATTTCATTGGAATTTGCAGAGGCAGCTCCCGCTGCAACAACGATGTGTAATCGCGGTTCCTCAGCCCATTTAAACGGTTTTTATAATGATCGCGCTATTAACTTGCTGAATGCCATCGTGGGCAGTGTCGGTAAAAAAGGTGGATGGTGCTGGAGCCCCTGGGGAGGACTAGATCCGATAGTTAAGACCCCCGCAATGCCTTCATCGGCAAATACTTGGAGTGTATTAGAAGANCCACCGGAGTACCCGTTAGCAAATGTCTGGCGACGGATGAGAGTCGGAGAGGTNGTCTATCTTTACCTCTTGCAGGGNAGAGCAAAGCTTCAGGCTTATATGACTTANAACTTNGATTCTCCGCTGACCTGGCCGGAGGAAAGCCTGACTCAGGAGGTACTTACAAATGAGGAACTTATCAACTTTCATGTTTGTATTAACTGCTTCTACAANGAAACNGCTCACTACGCAGATATCGTCTTGCCGTGGACGACGTTTATGGAACGTTGGGATTTAGATGCTCGAGCTTCCTATAACTTGCGACCGTATGTCGGAATTCGTACTCCGATGATCGAACCATTGGGAGAGTCCAGAGANATTCGTGATTTCTTCCCACTACTTGCCGAAAAGATCGGCGGAGGTATGGAAGAGGCTTATCAGTACGGGACGACCGAGGATTATATGCAGTCCTGGGCTCAAAACGTTCCAGTCAATGAACAGACCGGGAAGGCGGGGTTGGAAAGATTACTNGACGAGGGAGCATGGGAAAATAGTGAGACGGAACCATTTTACGAGCCTTACAAGACAATCCTAACGCCAGAAGAATTAGCTGGAAGCGTAACGGATAGTAATGGAGTCATTACNAAAGATGGTATCGGTATCGGTATCACGATTGATGGAAAGTCGATGCGTGGTTTTAAGACTCCCAGCAGAAAAATGGAAGTTCGAAGTGTTTTCATTAGCAAAATTGGACTCAATGAAGATTGCTCGGATTTAATCAATCAAAGTGGAGTGACTAAAACGAAAAGTCGTCCCAAGCAACATGAGGGCCATGACTTAGACATTTCAGAAATGCCAATCTGGCTTCCGATTGATGAACATCAGACATTAGGTAACGATGAGTTGATCATGACCAGCTTCAAATGGAATGTGCATAATCATGGGCGGACGATGAACCTTAAATGGTTAGCTGAAATCGTACATAGTAATCCAGCCTGGCTGAATCCCCAGACCGCCAAGGCCCTGGGATTGAAAGATGGAGATTGGGTTGAATTGACCTCTTACTATTCACAAATGCTCGAGAAAATGTCTCCAAATCTTAACCATCAGGAGCCAAACGAAAGTGGTAAAAGAGTGGTGAGTCAAATGCGTGTGCCCATTGTGATGATGCAGGGTATCCACCCGAAAGCAATCGCGATGAGTAATTCATGCGGACACTGGCAATANACCAACGTNGCCAAAGCCAAAGCTGGTTCGGNAGGTGGTGAGTATCTGGTGGGNAGTGATCGCGAAAGTTATCGAGATGCCGACTGGGAACGGAATATGTGGTGGGAAGATAAATCGAACGGAGATAGAGCAAAGTGGTTGCAGAACACGGGAAATGGCTGGAATCAGAACAAACTAATGCCNATCGCTCCCGATCCGATCACAGGCCAACAGGCATTTCATTCAACGGTCGTTAGTATCAAAAAGCTGTCGTAACGAAAATTGACAGAGTATTTCTTCTTATGGACCTACCGCAAAACATCCCGAATGAGGCTTTTGAAAGAGCAGGTCTCTACGAACTATACGCTCGATTGTTACTCAATGAAGTNGATGTAGAGATGCTATCGTTGTTTCACNGCCCTGAGTGGNGTAGTTGCTTTCGTGAACTCGGTATCACTATTCCTCCGGAAAATGCAATTAGTATTGAAACCCTCGCAGTCGACTATTGCAATGTCTTTATNGGNCCNAAGGATTTCTGTCCACCNTATCAGTCAGTCTGGGAAGNTGGGCATCTGCAAAGCGAAGTTGTTGCTTCTATGAATGACTATTTGGAAGTGGTTTCTCCGGTGACCACTCAAAATATCAAAGATCATGCTGGGTTGCAGCTTGAGATGATGTCACAAATTCTACGGTATGAATCCATGCCCGATACAGAACCAAGCACTTTATCCGAGGTGTTTTTTTACGAGCATATTCGATGGACTGAACGGATGTTTTCACTGGGGTCCGAGTTGGCCGAGACTGATTTCTATAGCGGTTTCCTAGCCTCGGCGGAAGTCTTTATTGCCTCTGAAAAATCTAATTATCAGTTGGGCCTGACCAATTAGGTACTCGATTTAGGAGTCCCTTCGCTACGCTTGGCCAGGAAGTAATGCAAGCCTAGTTGAACGCGTCTGAGGTTGCCTCCAACCTCCTAAATACATTACTTTTTCACTTCACTTGATTTTAATGAACGTGTTTTTTAAACCGGATTCCAAAATGAAGGCGTTTCTCGCATGCATGCTCTCGTTATTGTTGTCTGTTGTTGTCTTCGGCCAGCAACCAGAGCTGTATACAGCTACAGTTGGGGTTAGTCAGGCACCAGTGCGTTCAGCCCCGTTTCAGGATCAATACATCAGTGCCTATCTGAATGCCGGAGATCAGGTNCAGGTTTATCGTGAAACGAAGAACGGTTTCCTCGCGATTCGACCGCTTAANGATTCCTATAGCTGGGTGGCTGCTGAATATTTAGAGCTNCACGCCGATGGTGATCATGCCAGTGTACGTGTGGCTAGAGTNCCTTCCTGGATTGGTAGTTACGATGACCGTAGTGTGAATTATGGATATACGGTGCTGCTTAATAAAGGAGAAGTGGTAACACTGCTAGNACNGACACAGANGATGCTATCGAGAACGAATCGAAGTCAAACTTATTANAANATTGCTCCACCAGCTGGAGAGTTTCGTTGGATTCATAAAGACCACTTGAGTGGGGGTTCCGAAACCCAAAGCCGATCCCCCTCGGATACNACCGAGCAATCTCGTATTCAAAGTNCACAAGCAAAAGTTGCTTTGGCATCGTTCACAGATGGNCAAACGGATTCCCNACTCCTGACCGCGACCAACCCGGCGAATTATGTTCCTCGCTGGATAAAACCTTCAGGAGCCGCTAAGACTGGGCGTTTGTTGGAGCGTAATCGAGTAGCCCAGCAGCAAATGAAGAGTGAGAAAAAAATACCATTCAGGCAGGCTAGTTTTCCAGTCCAAAGCTCGGTATCGACGAATATCACGACCCTAACTGAATTGGAACTGGCTGTTTCTCAGATGGCAACGCAGCCTTCTGANCTTTGGAAAATTGGCTTATTACGAGACCNAGCTAATCAGCTTTTATCGGATAGCGGAGCCGCTGAACAGGGAGCCATTGAGGGNATNATCGAGNGGCTCGATCAATATCAGNAAATCAAAGATAGTCGCCTGCGTATCGAAGCAACNGATTTGGCTAATTTGCCTCCACGTTCGTCAGATTTAAACGTTCGTAATCTCCCCTTCAATGAATCCGACCTGGATACAGCTGAGGTTGGCAGCGGAGTACTAACGCCTGAAGCACGCCAAACCGCCTACGAAGAAACCGGTTATTTAGTACGTGTTCGGTCGACACGAAATGATGCACCTGAATACGCNATCGTTGATGAGCAAGGTGCCATNCAGNTCTTTGTTACCCCTCAGCCAGGTTTAAACATTAGTACTTATGTCCGGCGTCATGTAGGAGTGTTTGGACGNAGAGGTTANCTTTATCGNCTCAAGACACAGCATNTGACAGTGACGAAAATCGTGGATTTAGATCGCCACAAAAAATGAACANTCCTGNCCCATTTAAATAGCGANGACNGCTTCCGGGATTCCGTGACGATTTGTAGGAAGGCCAAACAATCNGGAGTAGTTTGCTACCCTATGGAGCAAGCAATAGCCGGCTAGGAGCCTGCAGGTAGCCGATAACTTCATTTAGGAACCGGGCGGCATCACCACCATCGACGATTCGATGGTCGTAGGAGAGGCTCAGTGGCATCATCTGACGAGCTTCAATTTCGTCGCCGACGACAACAGGCATTTTTCGAGTGCGTCCTACGAGCAGGATGGCAACTTCGGGTACATTGATAATCGGTGTGGAGTAAGTCCCACCGATGGCCCCCAGATTACTAATCGTAAACGTGCTTCCCCGCAGGTCATCGAGTCTGAAGTTGTTACTTCGGACGTTCTCTGCGAGTGCGCCCAGATCACGAGCAATATCAGAAATACTTTTGGTGTCAGCACTTCTTAATGAGGGCACAACCAGCCCTCGGTCGCTATCCACCGCGATACCGACATTGACATAGTCTTTGTAAATAACCTGTCCGGCGTCCATGTCTAAAGCAGCATTGAGCTTTGGATTATTTCGCAGTGCCAAAGCAACGGATTTGATAATAAATGGCATTGAGGTTAGTTTGATGCCCTGATCCAAGTAGTCTTGCTTGGATGACTTACGGATCATTTCCAGGTCAGTGACATCGGCATCATCAAAGTTGGTGACACGTGGTGCTGTTGACCAGGATTCGTGCATCTTGGCCGCAATCGTTTTACGGATCTTAGGCATGGATTCGATATGAACCGGACCAAAGGCGTCTGTTCCCGCTTCCCCTGGAGCTTTTGATGCTGGGGCTGCGGATGTGGATCCACTTGGACTTGCTGCAGGTGCTGCGACTTGCTGATTTGCCTGTCGAACAACTTCGAGGATATCTTCGCGAGTAATGCGTCCGCTAGTTCCACTGCCGGTGACATTATTTAGGTCAACCCCTACTTCACGAGCGAAGCGGCGAATGGCAGGTCCTGCTGCAATATCCCCACTGTCAGCGGTTGCAGGAGTTGGGGCTGTGGGGACTGGCGGTTTGGGTGCTGGCTCAGGTGCTGGCTCAGGTGCTGGCTCAGGTGCTGGCTCAG
>PAJC01000059.1 GCA_002705165.1 Planctomycetaceae bacterium
CCGGTGAAAACGCTCCAGCCAACGAAGGTGGGAAGCCAGGAAATCCTACTGAAAGTAATTCAGAAGATGGCATGGCTGATAGTGAAAATACGGATGACGCAAATGACATGGAGTCCCAGGCCGGTGGTGAAGGAAGTGCATCAACAAATAACTCTGAGGTAAATCAAACCGAAAACAACATGGGCCAGGCATCCGAAGAAAGTGGGGCTGGTGAACCTCAGGATAATAGCGACTCCGTAAACGGAAGTCCTACCGGCGAATCTGGGGACGACGGCAACACCAATAACAATCCAGACAACGAAGGAAGCTCAAAGCCAGATGACCAGCACGATGGAGACATCTTTGAAAAACTACTGGATCGGCTACGAGACAACCAATCGAAAACCCAGCCGATGGAGAATGGAAGTTCCGAACAAGAGCCGATGATGGGGAATAATGACGGCGTCAATAATCAAAGCCCCAAAGAGAATTCCGGGAACCGCACTGAAGATCAGCCCTCTGCAGAAGACGGGAACGGACAAGCCAATACCCAAAAGGACTCAACAACGCCCAACACCGGAGATCCTTCCAATCCAGCATCTCAGGACAAGGGAAATGCTACGGATCCTAATGCTGAAGGAATGGCCACCAAGGATCCGATGAAAACTCCCCGTGCTGGAAACGCTGGAGCCGAGGGTGAACAAGTCGAGGACGATGGTGGTAGCGATACCATGGGACAAAGCGATGGCCCACAAATGAGTGATTCGAGCAGCAGTGACAGCACGGAGCCGAATGGGCAAAACACTTCGGAGACTGCTGGTAGCGAAGATAGTATGAGTGCACCCGGAGACACTGAAGGCAGTGCCGGCTCTCAAGCAAATCCTCAATCGGGAACAGGTCAACAAGATGCGAATCCAACTGATGAATTAGGCTTACCTGAAGAAGTACGTGACACGGAGCAGGCCCGACTTGACTACGCCCGTAAAGCCACCGATTTGGCGCTAAAATATCTTCGCGATCACCAGGACAATCCAAGTAATGAATTACTTGAGGATCTGGGAATCACACCTGAGCAACTTCGCGAAATGGTTTCGCGATATGAGCAACTAAAACAGGATGAGACTCAGACCGGTAAACAAACACTCAATGATACTCTGAAGTCTCTTGGACTACGCCCTTCTTCTCAAACGAAGGCTCGACAGGTAAAAACGAACCGTAGAGACGTCAAGGGAGTGTCCGGAGGGGGCGCATTATCCGGGTTGCCACCTCATCTTCAACAGCGATTTAAGTCGTTCCGAACGGGTACGACTGTATCAGATGAATAGGTTGTAAGGACAGCAACAGCATCAGGCCTTAAAAAGCGGCGAAAAGGAGATACCGCTTTCCACGCGTTCGGGGTGCTGGAACCACTGTAGCTTACTATTAAAGGTAGTATTACCTGCAGGAATTTACCGTGATGCCTGATATAACACCCCGTTACCTGGTCCCCTTCCATCCTAAGGAAGTGGCACACCGCTTTACCGATGTTCTGATTATCGGTGGTGGCCTCGCTGGTCTGCGCGCGGCAAATGCTGTTGACCCTTCCAACAACCTGATGATTGTGACCAAAGATCGGCTGCAACAATCCAACAGCAATTATGCACAGGGCGGAATCGCCGGCGTCATGCACCCCGAAGATAACTTTGAAAACCATATTCGGGATACACTTACAGCTGGTGGTAGTTTATGTGATCAGGACATTGTTGGAATGGTCATCAAAGAAGCGCCTGATCGCATCCGCGAATTGATGCAGTGGGGCACGAACTTCGATAAAGATTCCGGGCAACTTTCGCTCGGTCGTGAGGGCGGACATAGCCATCATCGTATTCTGCATGCTTTGGGGGATGCTACGGGGAAAGAAATCATTCGAGCCATGATTCAATGGACTCGCAAACTCCGCAATGTCAGCATTCTGGAAAACACCTTTACGCTCGACCTACTGACCGAAGACGGCGTCTGTCGCGGAGCGCTTATCCGTCAGGGTCAAGATATGATTATGGTGTGGGCTAAGCAGACCATTCTTTGCACCGGCGGCGCCGGGCAATTGTATCGTGAGTCCACCAATCCACCGGTTGCCACTGCAGACGGACATGCTTTGGCATTTCGTGCAGGAGCTGAATTGTCAGATATGGAGTTCATGCAATTTCACCCAACCGTTCTTTACATTGCAGGTAGTAGCCGAAATCTAATCACGGAAGCCATGCGAGGAGAAGGCGCCTATTTAGTAGACAACAATGGCTCTCGTTTCATGAAGGAATTTGACGACCGCGGAGAACTCGCACCTCGAGATGTCGTTTCGCAAGCCATCGTTTCCCAAATGGAAAAGACACGGCACCCCTGTGTTTACTTAGATTTATCTCATTTGAATCCTTCGTACGTCAAAAACCGATTTCCCGGCATTGCTCGAACCTGTGAAAAGTTTGGCATTAATATTACCTCGGACCGGATTCCTGTTCGACCCGGAGCTCACTACATGATCGGTGGGGTCACCGTCGACTCGTCTGGACGAACAACCTTACCCGGCCTGTGGGCCGCGGGCGAAGTTACCGCCACCGGGCTTCATGGTGCCAATCGTCTGGCCTCAAACAGCCTGTTAGAGAGTTTAGTTTTCGGAGCACACGCCGGGCAAGAAGCATCTCGGGCAGCCACTAAGATGCCGGAACACTATGAAGCCCGTCAGATTAGTAACCCACACGTTGCAGCGACAAACGAAATCATGGACCTGAATGACATTACAAATTCACTTAAAAGTTTGATGTGGCGATTTGTCGGCGTGCGGAGGGAAGCGAATACGCTTCAAGAAGCACTCGCTTCCATCGATAGCTGGAGACGATATGTCCTGCCTGCTCAGTACACCAGTCTGCAGGGCTGGGAATTACAAAACATGTTGACCATTGCTCGTATCATGGTGGATTCTGCATTACAACGTGAAGAATCACGAGGAGTTCATTTACGAACCGACTTCCCAATCATAGATAATGAAAANTGGAATCGCCGCTTGCGAATTTCCAAATCAGGATAAGTGAATTCAAAAGGTTNCGATTCTATTAGCGGGATAGAACCAGAAACCATCCNAAACCGTATTNACACAAGACACAANTCTAATATATAACCGCCTTCAAACCTAATTCGAAAAACTCAAGCAAACATCTCCCATGACAGAAGACGACTCCATAGCACAATTGCTGGCAAGTACATCTAAAGAAACGGATGTGGCGTCGGTTGAGATACCTGAACCAGAAGTGGTCGATCGCGATCCACCAGGACCAAGTGATGAGATCATGATTGAAGCGCATCAACTCTCGAAGTTCTACGGAGAGTTTGCCGCGACAAGAAACGTTAACTTTCAAATCAAACGNGGGGANGTTGTTGCCTTNCTGGGGCCCAACGGTGCCGGCAAAAGCACCACGATGAAAATCCTTACGGGGTACCTGTCTCCATCTGAAGGAGTTGCCAGCATCGCTGGTTATAACATGGCCAGCGAACGCATCGCTGGCTCCCGCCACCTNGGTTACCTGCCGGAAAATGGACCACTGTANCTNGACATGACTCCTCATTCTCTACTCTCATTTTTTGCCGACGCCCGAGGGATGTCCCGACGAGCCCGAACGGAACGCATTGAAGCCGTCGTCGATTTATGTGATCTAGGTAGTGTAATCCACAAGGCCATCGGTAAACTGTCAAAGGGTTATCGCCAGCGCGTCGGTATGGCACAAGCGTTGTTACANGAACCTGACGTTCTCATCATGGACGAACCAACTGCCGGCTTNGATCCTAACCAAATTCAGGAAGTACGAAATACGATGAACCGTCTTGGTAAAGACCGAACCATCCTGTTGTCCACTCACATCATGCAAGAAGTAGAAGCCATGGCAAATCGAGTCATCATGATCAATGAAGGACATCTGGTTTATGACGGGCCCATGAACAAATTGGCTGAANCCGGCGAAACTTTGGATCAGGCTTTCCGCCGCAAAACTGAATTTATTGACACCATTTAATCGCAACGACGTCGCAACGAAACCAAAGTTCAACACATCGAAATAGNAAATAGCGGACNATGGACCAAANCGGAACCAACTTNATTTTATCTTTNGGTGACCTNATTTTTCGCGATCTNCTGATCGTGATCATTCTGGCTGGAATTCTCGTGCCTCTGAACTATACAAGGCATGCGGCCATCGCCGTGGTGCGCCAAAACTTCCGCGGGTACTTTAGTAACCCGACTGGATATGTTTTCTTGTGCGTGTTCGTACTTTTGACTTCGTTCGCTGCCTTTTGGCCCAAANAGTTTTTNAATGCCAACCTGGCAAATCTATCCCAACTGAATGAATACCTNCCACTGATCATGCTGATCTATATTCCTGCNATNACGATGGGGATTTGGTCTGAAGAGCGTCGTGGNAAGACCGATGAATTACTACTAACATTACCCGCCCGGGATTCAGATATCGTCATCGGCAANTTTATCTCNGCTAGTTTNATCTTCACGGTCTCACTACTGTTTTCACAATTGTCGAATTTCGTGGTGCTCGCGTTTTTAGCAAAAGAGCCTAATGTCTGGACAGTTGANTTGGACACCGGTCTGCTGGCGACAAACTACTTTGGTTACTGGCTTATCGGTCTGGCGATGTTGGCCATCGGAATGGTGGCTTCGTTCCTCACCAGTAATATGACGATCGCATTCGTTTTTGGATTAGCTTTCAACGTGCCGTTGGTAGCAGCCAAATCTGCTGACTTGTTCGCATCCACTTCAAGCTTTGCTCAGTTAATTTCNAAATGGGGTATCCATGCCCAGTTTGATGACTTCCANCGAGGTATTCTGAGTTTATCCTCTATGATGTACTTCCTCATGATCATCTGTATCAGTCTCTACCTGTGTATGATCATGATCGGCAAAAGACACTGGTCCGGGGGACGTGACGGAGACCGACTGTGGATTCACTTCCTTGTTCGAATCTGTGCACTGTTCATCATGGTTTTCTCATTAACCCTCGTTTTTGATAGCCAGGATCTGGTGCGTTACGATACCACTCGAGGAAAAATAAGCTCGCTTTCAGATGATACTCGCCAGTTGATCGACAATCTGGANCCCGAGCATCCTGTCTACGTCGAAGCCTTTATTAGTAATCAGGTTCCCGAACAATATATCAAAACNAGGTATGACCTGATTTCATTACTGAAGGAATTCGGANCTCACAGCGATGTCTATTTGACGCTGCATGATAATCTCGAGTCTTACGACGAAGTTGTCGCCAACGCCGAAGACAATCACAGTATTCCGGTAGTCACGGTTGCAGGCGAAGACGCCAATCGTCCCATTATTATGGGTGCTGTATTCCGTAGTGGACTCCAAAANGTCGTGGTNCCNTTTTTTGACTACGGGATCCCCGTCGAGTACGAACTCGCCCGCTCAATTTCAACTGTCGCCAAAGGCACCCGTAAAACGATAGGNATCATTGACTCCGATGCCAACATTTTAGGAGGGTACAGCTTTGCCNGCGGTCGCCCGACTCGAATTCCTCAACAAAGCTTNATCACTGAGTTACAGAAGCAGTATCGAGTTGTTAATGTTGATGCTGAACAAGAAATCTCTACCACCGAATATGAATTATTATTCATCGCCCAACCTTCTTCTCTGGAAAATATGAAACTCACGAATATTCTTCGTGCCCTTCAGTCCGGTGTGCCTGCTGTCATCTTCGAAGACCCGCGTCCGGAAACAATCTCGGCCCCCGGTACAGGCATACCTCGCCAGTCCATCGAACAAATGATGGGACTGCCCGGACAGCCCCAACAAAAGGGAAGTATCTCGCGATTATGGGATTTATTGGCGATACAGGTTCCGGGAAAACCTTCTGTAACAAACCAGGGGCTATGGGATCCCAATCTTGTCTGGCAAACAGAAAACCCCTATCCACTGCTTAAGTATCAGGACATCCTCGATACGTGGATCTTCACTCGCAACCTGGATCCTGATCACCCGATCACGAAAGAGCTACAGGAAGTTTTAATTCCGGTAGGAAGTCCGATCATACCCGATCCCACGAAAGATCACCTAACAATCACTCCACTGATTCGTTCATCCGTACGGAACTCAGGTACGCTTGAATCATCTCCNTATCAAATTGAACTACAGGCGATGGCCAATGGTAGCCGAGGTGCCAAAGCTCGTATCAAACAACTCCAAAATGAAGGGACCAACGGGATTCAGAATCTGGCGGTGCATATTACGGGAACACCAACCGGTGCCCAGGCTGATGACAACGGCAAGACCCCTCAATTAAANGTCGTGTATATCAGCGATCTAGATATTATGTTCAATGCCTTCCTGACTGTACGAGCCAGACCTACCGCCTTTCAGGATGTCTCTTANAAATTTGAGAACATCACCTTNCTCCTCAACGTGNTAGACTTCCTGGCAGANGAAAACGACTANATTTCCATTCGCAACCGTAAGCTTCGTCATAGCTCACTAAAAACCGTAGAACATCAGATCAACGAGGAACAACAAACGCTTACGAATGAAATCAGCAAGTTCCATAAAGTCATGGATAGTCAAATCACATTAATCGAGGATGGTATGCAAAGTGAAATGGAGGCGTTGCAAACTCAACTAGCTACACTACAAGATCCAACGAACACCGATAAGCCTGACCCCGCTGTATTAAGGGCAAAAGTTATCAATCTGAATAGCCGCCAACAGGAGAATCAGAGAAAACTGGAGGTTGAACAGGTGAAGCAGGAGCGGGACCGTGATAAAAAGATCGCCACCATCCGTCGTGACAGCAATCGAAAAATAGCCCGAATGCAGAATAAGTACAAGTTCCTGGCCGTCCTGATTCCACCAATTCCTCCACTTTTAATCGCTGTCTTTGTCTTCTTTAATCGACGAATTAAGGAACGTGAAGGAGTCGCAGCATCTCGACTCCGCTAACACGACAGTCTTCAGTCTCCCTTTAACTACAACAAACTAAACTTAGATTCCTCGATATGAACAACGTCATTCAAACTTGTATTTTCGTTGCCCTGGCGATCATCTCAGTTGTAGCCGCTGTGCTCACCAATGATGTTGGTGAAACAGATACACAACAGAACCGCCGAAGCATTGCTAAACAGGATGAAGGCAACCCAGTCTTTGAAGGTTTCACTGCTGAACGAGCGGTGGAATTAAAAATCACCACCTATGACGATTTAACTGCCCGCATCAAATCGTTTAGCGTCAAGCGTGATGGTACGGGCCAATGGGTTATTCCTTCACACAACAACTATCCGGCAGATGCGGAAGAACAAATGGGATCCGCTGCGGCCGCGTTTAGCACCTTAGAAGTAAAAGAAGTCATTGATGTCGACAGTGGTGCCCACGAAGACTACCACGTCATCGAGCCAAACACTGACACACTGGACGTTGGCACCGATGGTGTTGGAACGCTTATTACGGTGACCGATGAAGAAGGAAAATCTTATTCACTGATAGTTGGTGCCAAAGTAATGAAAGGAACGGATGCGGGGTTCGACCCTCGAATGCAGCAAGCCTACTACGCTGCTCGCAGGCCAGATAGTGACACTGTATTTACCGTCGATCTGAAGATGGCCATTTTTGAAACTGAGTTTTCCAAATGGATTGACACAAACCTTCTTGGACTCAATGGGCTGGATGTACGGCAACTTGCCATTCAAGACTACTTCATCAGCTTGAACCCGGAAGGTAGTCCCATCATGCTACGTCGCTCTAACTCTTCCATGATCTTAGATGATGTTGATCTGGCCTGGAAACTGGACAACATGGTCCAGTACGACCAAAACACACAGGAGCCATTCACCATTGAGCTGACTGAAAATGAAGAACTTGATTTAGACCGGATTAACATTTTACAAAGTGCACTTGAAAATCTGACTATTAAAGGAGTGCTGAGAAAACCGGCGGTCCTCCGTCCCGATCTGAAAATCACACCCGCAGCCATTGCGGACGTAAAGACATCAGAAACATTGACCCAGCTAGGATTGTTTGGTGACCCCAATACGACGGTCGACAACCTGATGGATNTAAAGAGCGCTAACGGCGAGATCCACATTTCGATGCAAACAGGAATTAAGTACATCCTTCGTTTTGGNGAAGTGGATTCCACCTCAGGAGCACAAGACTCTATCCANCGGTACCTGTTTGTTACCACNGCCTTTCAGCCAAATATGATCCCCACCCCTGCCTACACTCCCCTTCCAGAGGCTGGACCCGCCGAACCCAATTCGGAAGGAAGTTGTCAGGCTGAAGATCCCACTACAGATTCGGAATCCACCAAAGAAGCAGAGCAACCTGCTTTAACACCGGAACAATTAGCAGAACTCAAAGAAACAATCATGCGAGAAAATGCTCGTTTGAAAGAAGAATATGATTCGCAGCTGATAGCAGCTCAAAACTCGGTGCGAATTCTCAACAGTCGTTTTGCGGACTGGTTCTATTTAATTGACGAAACCACCTTCAACAAAATTCACTTAACAAACAACGATCTGATCAAAGCCAGATCATCAGAGCTTGGGGACGGNCTTCCCGGACTTCCAAACCTTCCGGGGTTACCAGGTGTTCCTGGCCTGCCTGAAAATCCAAAGACNACTCCTGAATCAACGCCAGATCCAGCGAACCAGTAATTCACTTTTTTCCTGTTACACCTTTCCTTTGATACCATGCCTACTTCTGCGGGACTTGACGACAGAACCTATCGTGACGAGATTCAATCTTTGTCACGCGAGGCATTGGAATNTCTCCAACTGGAAAAGCTAAATACGCTGTTAGCNCANATTCTGCCAGCCAATCGCTTCTACCACGAAAAGCTTGGAGACCTTACAGCACTAGAAAGNNTTGAGCAATTAAAACAACTTCCGTTTACGAACAAACNTGAGCTTTTGTCAGANGGCCTTTTCGCCAACAATCTNACTTGGCCGGTAGACCAATACGTTCGATTCCATCGAACATCAGGCACCACGGGTAAACCTATGGCTGTTCTGGATACAGCCGACGACTGGGTTTGGTGGATGAATGTCTGGCANTATGTTCTGGANGCAGCAGAAGTTAATNGCGGTGACCGCGCCTTNCTGGCATTTTCTTTTGGCCCGTTCATTGGCTTCTGGTCAGCTCATGACGCCATTGTCGCTCGAGGAGCTATGTCGATTCCTGGTGGAGGACTTAGTACCCGAGCCCGTCTGGATCTGATTAAGGACAGTCAACCAACGATCCTGCTGTGCACACCAACATATGCACTTCGTCTGGCCGAAGTAGCGNCCGAAAATGATATCAATCTCCGAGATTCATCGGTAACTCGTGTTATTGTCGCGGGTGAGCCTGGCGGATCGATACCTTCAATCCGGGCTAGAATCGAGGAGGCCTGGGGCGCAAAACTGATCGACCATGCCGGAGCCTCAGAAATTGGNCCCTGGGGTTTTGCGGATAGGAATCAAACAGGTTTGCACATCTGCGAAGCTGAATTCATCGCTGAAGTGATAGCTCCTGAATCCGGCAATGCGACGGAAGCCGGAGAAACTGGTGAGTTAGTACTAACTTGTCTGGGNCGTCCGGGAAGTCCCTTGCTTAGATATCGTACAGGTGATCGCGTTCACCCTACCAATGCAGAAGGTAGTAACTTTTTGTTGTTAAAAGGTGGAGTTCTGGGACGGGCCGATGACATGATCGTCATTCGTGGAGTCAATGTTTTTCCAAGCGCGTTAGAGGAAATTCTTCGTAGTTTTGAGGATGTCATCGAATATCGCATTACNGCATTTAAAAATGGTGAGATGGATGGGTTAACGATCGAAGTCGAAGATCGAACGAAAGATANGGACCGCATAAAAGACGCCATCGAGGTAGGGTTAGGATTGCGAGTTCAGGTTATATTGGCAGAAGCCAATTCGCTTCCTCGTTTTGAAGCCAAGGGCCGGCGGTTTATTGATAATCGTTAGCCTTCTGGTTTTGTCACAAGCATGACGGAATAAGACCTCGATGGATCAACAACTCACCCCAAAACTCGTACAGGAATGTCGCAACCAGTTTCCTGCGCTTGCACGACAACACAACGGACAAACTGCGATTTACCTAGATGGCCCGGCAGGTACTCAAGTGACCCAATCTGTGATTGACGCTATCAGCCATTACTACTGCACATGTAATGCGAATCATGGCGGCCAATTTGCAACCAGTCGTGAAAGCGATCAATTAGTTGAGAAGGCACATCAGGCACTCGCTGATTTCGTCGGTGCTGACAACTGGAAGGAAATTGTCTTTGGGGCCAACATGACCTCGCTCACGTTTGCATTCTCCCGGGCAGTCGCACAAACGTGGAAGGAAGGTGACAATATCGTCGTCACACGACTCGATCACGATGCGAATGTGACGACCTGGGCTCTAGCTGCCAGAGACCATGGTGTTGATGTCCGATACGCCGACATTAACAAAGACGACTGCACCTTAAATGTCGATGACCTTAAATCTAAAATTGATGAGCGAACACGAATGGTTGCCGTCGGTCTGGCGTCCAACTCTTCAGGTTCAATTAATCCCGTAAAAGAGATCACCGCCTATGCCAGGCAGTTCCAGGCACAGATCTTTATCGATGCCGTTCATTACGCCCCTCACCGTTTGCTGGATGTAAAAGATCTCGGCTGTGATTTCCTGGTCTGTTCAACGTACAAATTCTATGGCCCTCATATCGGAGTGCTGTGGGCTAAAGCTGAAATCCTCGAACGATTGGAGGCCTACAAAGTTCGCCCCTCCTCACCAGCCATTCCTGACAAGTGGATGACCGGCACTCAGAATTTCGCCAGTCTGTGTGGGTCACGTGCAGCCGTAGATTACGTCGCGGAGCTGGGGAGAACACTNGCAGAGGATGGGTCGCTCCAACGACGGGCTGCTTTACAAATCGCCTATAAAGCGATCGCTGCTTACGAAGATGAGTTAAGCAAAACATTATTAGAGGGATTAGCATCGGTAGAAGGACTAAAAGTCTACGGCATTACTGAGCTAGANAGAATCAGTGAACGCGTTCCAACAGTTTCTATTACNCACCCCAAACTAACGGCCGCCGAATTNGCTCACGAATTAGGTGAACGTGGCATCTATGCCTGGGATGGAAANTACTATGCGCTTGAATTGACTGAACAATTAGGCTTAGAGCCNGAAGGTATGGTGCGTTTAGGACTTGTCCATTACAACACCGCCGAAGAAATTAGCCGGTTAATATCAGCATTAAACGAAATCCTGAATTCGAGTTGCATTCAATCATGAGTGAATTATCAAGCTATCCCACTGGTATCAGCCTGTCAGACGATAATCGTTTGGTGATTGACTGGAGTGACAATGTGAGTTCGAGGATTCCATTTCGGATTCTCCGCGATAACTGCCCCTGTGCGCATTGCCGGGAAGCCGAACGCCATCCACAACCTGTGGAATTACTTCCCGTCATTTCTGCGGCTGAGGCTCAACCACTGTTGGTTCAGGGAGTGAAACCGCTGGGGAACTACGCCTATACAATCGCTTTTAGTGACGGCCATGATACGGGCATCTACAAACTGGAATTACTACGCCAATTGGGGGACGCTATTGCCGACGCNGAGAGCTAAATCCTATTTAGCTCTTAAAACAGGGGATAGCGTGACCAAAACCGCGTATTTAGACTAGAGACTTCCTCATTTCCCCATTCTTGAAGTAATGCATCTATGATCGACGAACCTCGCAAAGGCTCTCTATTTGTTATCTTCCTGACGGTTTTTATCGACCTGTTAGGATTTGGACTGGTTCTNCCATTGTTACCAGTTTATGCCGAGTATTATCTGGCAGAATCAAGCAACGCCGGNCTGCAACTAGGCCTGCTGATGGCAAGCTTTTCAGCGATGCAATTCATTTTTGCTCCATTCTGGGGCAAGCTGTCGGACAAATATGGCCGGCGGCCCATTATCATGATTGGCTTAGCAGGCTCGACGATCTTTTATACGCTGTTTGGCTTGGCCACAACAATCGCCAATGATGCTGCCACCACGATGCTCTTGCTCTATATCTCACGAATTGGAGCGGGTATTTTTGGAGCCACCATTTCCACAGCTCAAGCTTATATCGCCGATACCACCACACCTGAGAAGCGAGCGAAAGGGATGGCTTTGATCGGCATGGCTTTCGGTGCCGGATTTACCTTTGGCCCTTTGCTTGGCATGGCTGCGGTTGTCGGTGATGATGCTGCACCCAATGCATGGCCAGGATATATTGCAGCCATTTTGTCGTTTTCAGCCTTACTCTTAGCTAGCAAGAAGTTGCCCGAATCACGTACCGAGTCCAGTGAAACAGCAGGCCATAAGGTCTTTGATTTAAACGGCCTGAAGCAAGCTCTTTCCATTCCTTCGATCGGCCTCATTCTAGTTTCAATTTTTGTATGTATCTTTTCGTTTGCAAATTTTGAAACCACTTTATCCCTGCTCATCAAAGGTAATTCCAAGCATTTGAAACAAAGCCCTTTCGAATTCTCCTATTCTGAAATTTGTGGGACGTTTGCATTCATTGGGTTGACCCTGTCTTTAGTTCAGGGCGGTATTGTCCGTCGGATGGCAGGGAAACGCTCGGATGCATCACTGGCAATGACAGGTGCGACATTCGAAATTATTGGCTTTGCCACTATGATCATGGCGATCCAGCAAGAAAGTAGCGGGCTTTTATATCTAGCTTTGGGGATCGTGGTTACAGGGTTTTCTTTTTTGCAGCCCTCACTCAATTCGATGCTTTCCAGACGTAGTGACCCCACCCAACAGGGAACCATTATGGGCGTTGGCCAAAGTGTGAGTTCTCTGGCTCGAATTGTCGGCTCAGGGATTGGTATCCCACTTCTCACCATCCAACTCAACATGCCCTATTATGTTGCCACCGGGCTCATGATTTTGGGTGTCTTGCTAATCGTTTTGACGGCCAAACATGGCAAAGACTTTGACGTAACTGAGGCGGGCATTACGGCGAACGAATAATCAATTGCTTAAATTGCGTGACCAGACAATGGCGGGTAATATTAAGCTTAATTACCAATCACTCCTTTCTTTTATGAGAAGCTCATATGATCAGCCGTTCCCAGTGCCTGGCAGTGTTCGCCAGCGTTTTGTTCGTATTTCAGTCGGCATCAGCTCAAGAATGGACTCGATTTCATGGCCCCAATGGTCAAGGCGTTTCAAGCCTCAAGTCCTTCCCAGCTGAATGGTCTGACGAGAACATTGTCTTCAAAGCTGAATTACCTGGTATTGGGCATTCATCCCCTGTCTTGTGGGGCGAGAAGGTATTTCTTCTTAGCGCTGATCCTGAAACTGCTGAACGCTATGTATTGTGTCTGGATGCAAACTCGGGAAAGATACTCTGGCAACATGATTACAAATCGACAACACATAAATTGCATTTACGTTCAAGCTACGCTTCCTGCACGCCAGTCGTTGACGAAGAGATGGTGATCTTTGCCTGGTCCGATCCCCAACACACATTGGTCAAAGCTTATAGTCATGACGGTAATGAGCTTTGGACAAAAGATTTAGGTGTCTGGGCCAGCCAACACGGATTCGGTACCTCCCCTGTAATCTACGAAAACAAAATTCTGCTGAACGCCTCTCAGGCNAATAATAAACTTCCTGAGGGAATCGAGCCCGGAGAAAGCTACTTTTATGCTTTTGAGAAAGAAAGCGGTGAGATCATTTGGAAAACTCCCCGCGGAACAGCCTCTGCAAGCTACAGTGTTCCCGCAATCTATCCGGGTGAAAATGGTGACGAAATAATTTGTTCGAACACGGTCGACGGCATGTATAGCCTGAATCCTGAAACCGGTGAAGAGAACTGGGCNGTCAAAGCTTTCGACAAACGAACCGTTTCCTCTCCTCTCTTCTCAGGTGGGCATATCTTTGGCTCGACTGGCTCTGGTGGTGGCGGTAATTATGTCGNGGCTATTAAGCCTGGCAAAGAACCCGCTGTCAGTTATAAACTGGATCGGTCTGCACCCTATGTCCCCACGTCGGTCTGCTTAGGCGAACTGATGTTCTGCTTTTATGACAAAGGCATCCTTTCCTGCTTGGACACAAAAACGGGGGAAATCTATTATCAAAAACGGCTTGATTGCGCATTCTCCGGTTCTGCTATTCGCGTTGGTGATAAACTCTTCTGCGTGGATGAAGAGGGAATCGTACACGTCATTGCTGCCAGCAAAGAATTCAAAGTCCTTGCAAAGAATCCACTTGGTGAAGATTGCCGCAGCACTCCGGCTGTTTCAGGTGGCCGTATGTATATACGTACTTATTCACAGTTGATCTGTGTTGGTACTAAGAAGAGCTAGTGTCTTTTGGATAGCACGTCTTGGCAATTCCTGATTGATGTCGGCGGAACGTTCACGGATTGTATAGCGCACNAGCACAACGGCTCCCGGGAATCGCTGCGTCGTCACAAACTCCTAAGCTCTGCCATTACGCCCGGAGTCATCGAGTCCGCGAAGGGCCGATTCATTCAGGATGCTCGAAGACAGGATGACGTCGACGAATTTTGGAATGGGGCTACCTTTCGTGTCGCCGATCGGCAATGCAACTTGGATTTTGAAGCTCCGATTGTTAGCACACAAAATGGAACTCTTGAGCTTCAAAGAGCAATTCCTTCGGAAGCCATTGGACTCCGCTATGAAATCCACACTAATCTGGAAGCTCCGATAATTGGGATCCATCATTTACTTGAGATCCCAATCCACCAACCACTGCCTCCGGTTACGCTGCGTCTAGGTACAACCCGAGGCACTAACGCGTTGCTTACTCGAAGTGGGGCTCGAACACTTTTCGTCACTACCAAAGGCTTTGGCGATATTCTTCGCATCGGTAATCAGGATCGTCCGGAGCTATTCACACTGAATATCGAAAAACACACCCCACTCTTTGAATCGGTGCTGGAAGTNAACGAGCGTATTGACACGCACGGAAACATTCTTAAGGTGCTGAAACCAGAAACCCTCCGCCNAGCACTNATCNAGGCAAAAGCTCAGGGATTCCAATCCGTTGCCATCTGTCTGATGAATGCATTTATCTGTGACAAACATGAAATCAGCATNGAACAACTGGCCCGAGAAGTTGGTTTTGAAGATGTTAGTCGTTCCAGCCTGATTTCACCTCTCATCAAACTTGTCTCCCGTGCAGACACCACCGTAGTAAACAGCTATCTCAATCCGGTACTAACAAAATATATCGATAACATCACACGGCAATTGCATTCAGGGTCTTCCATCCGCCTGTTAACTTCAGCCGGTGGACTGGTTGAAGCAGGCAGCTTTAGTGGTCGGGACAGTATNCTTTCAGGACCTGCAGGAGGCGTCATTGGATTCAGCAGTGTTGCCACACAAGCNGGNTTTGGGAAAGCCATCGGATTCGANATGGGTGGGACTAGCACCGATGTTTCGAGATTTGACGGCCAATTTGAATATGAGTACGAGACGCAAAAAGCTGGCGTGCGAATCGTNACACCGATGCTTGCTATTGAAACTGTCGCCGCTGGCGGTGGCTCCATCTGTAGCTTCGACGGAATCAAATTAACCGTAGGTCCTCAAAGCGCAGGCAGCGACCCGGGGCCGGCTTGTTATGGTGCCGGAGGCCCGCTAACCGTTACTGATTTAAATTTGGTTCTCGGACGTATTCTTGCTGACCAGTTCTCGATTCCACTCTGTCGCGATGCAGCCAACAATCGCTTNGTAGAACTCTGCAAACAAATTGAGATCTCGACTGGTNACATCTATAGAATCCATGANTTGGCGGAAGCTTTTCTGAGCATCGCGAATCACAATATGGCCCAAGCCATCGGGAACATTAGTGTCGCCAGGGGATATGATCCCATCGATTACGTCTTGGTCAATTTTGGAGGCGCAGCGGCACAGCATGCTTGTGGCGTCGCCAATCTGTTAAACATATCGACGATTCTGAATCACCCTGATGCGGGAATCTTATCAGCCTATGGAATGGGACAGGCCAATGTAAAACGGCAAGCTGNTCTGGGAATCTATAAAGCCCTCAACCAAGAACTGTTTGGGGATTTGGCCGAACAAATCTATCAAACGACTGATAGACTAAGGCGTCAGATTACCAAGGAGGGATATAATTCCACTGATATCTCCCTACGAATCGTGGCTGAGATACGCCCCCAGGGAGTGGACGCCACCCTGCAAATTCCTATCATTGAGTCTCCTGTCACGGCATTCGCCTGGAAGGTCGATGCCGCGGAAATAGCATCGCAGTTTGGAGTCAAGCACCTGCGACAGTATGGCTTTGAATACTCGCAGCAACTGGAATTGGTGACTCTAAGAATCGAAGCGACTGGTAACTCCGGNACTCCATTCCCCCANTCTCATGAACCNCCAACTCACGAATNCAAGAGTACTGCTACAACATCGGTATTCCATCACGGGAGGTGGCATGAAGCTCAACGCTTTCAGCGCTCTGAATTATCGCCTGGGGCATTGATTGCTGGACCGGCTATCGTTACCGAACAAATCTCAACGACTTTTATCGAACCGGGATGGCAAGGGATCGTACTGAGCAACTTTGAAATACTGCTAAAATCAGTCTCCTCCCCACAAAACATTGCCCCTGTTCAGAAGGACACCTCCAACCCAGCTATGTTGGAGATTTTCAATAATTACTTTGTCTCAGTGGCCAACCAAATGGGCCTCACGCTACAAAACACCTCCAGCAGTGTGAATGTCAAAGAGCGACTGGACTTCAGTTGTGCCATTTTCACCGCAGAAGGCGAACTAGTCGTTAATGCTCCTCATATTCCTGTGCATTTGGGAGCTATGGGAGAATCAGTCAGAGCAGTCATCGAAGATCACGACCTGATTGCTCCCGGAGATGTCTTCATTACCAATGACCCCTATCGGGGAGGCTCGCACCTACCCGATNTAACTGTGATCACGCCAGTCTTTAATTCCGACAATGAACGAATTTTCTTTACCGCCAGTCGNGCACATCACTCTGAAATCGGCGGCTGCACACCGGGTTCAATGCCTCCTTTTTCCAGAACTCTGGCAGAAGAGGGCATCCTCATTCGATCACAAAAAATTATCGATGCNGGCATTTCCCGGGAAGCGGAACTTCGCCGTTTGCTAACCACGGGTGAATTCCCCTCACGAAGTGCCAAAGCCAATATGACAGACATTCATGCCCAGGTGGCTGCCAATCGTCGGGGAGCAAATGATCTCAATCATATGATGGAAACCCATGGTGAATCGACGGTATTGGCATACATGAAATTAATACAGAATGCCGCTGCCACGAAAACACGCCAGGCACTACTGGCTATTCCTGATGGCCTGTATGAATATCAGGATTATCTAGATGAACACTTTACGGAGGATTACGAGGCTAAAATCCACGTCCGTATCCAAATTAATGGGGATGCGGCCGAACTCGATTTCACGGGAACCTCGTCAGTCTTGCCAATCAACTTCAATGCCAACCGAGCCATCGTAACAGCGGCAGTACTCTACGTTCTGAGGCTTCTAATTGATGAACCTATTCCACTTAATCAGGGAGTGCTTGAGCCAGTCACGCTCGTCCTGCCGGATTGTTTTTTAAACCCCACACCTGGTTTAACACCGGCAGATTCACCAGCCGTTGTTGGAGGAAATGTGGAAACCTCGCAACGTATCGTGGATGTACTTATCGGAGCATTACGACTAGCAGCATCCAGTCAGGGGACTATGAACAATCTACTATTTGGCGACAAATCTTTTGGGTACTACGAGACAATTTGCGGAGGAGCGGGTGCCACTCCAGAAGCTGCTGGAGCTGATGCCGTTCACACCCACATGACCAACACTCGAATCACGGATCCTGAAATTTTAGAACGTCGATACCCCGTTCGATTGGAGCAATTCAGTATTCGTACGCATTCCGGTGGAAAAGGTAAATATCGAGGTGGAAATGGAATTATCCGTCAAATGACATTCCTGAAACCGGTTACGGTCTCTCTACTGACTCAACGCCGCAATGAGAACCGTCCCGCCGGTTTAGCAGGAGGTGAAGCAGGTCAATCCGGGGTTAATAAAGTATTGTTTGCCGACGGTCGCGAAGAATTGCTGAAGAATCGCCAACAATTAGACGTCAATGTTGGCGATCAACTGACGATCGAGACACCCGGCGGTGGCGGCTGGGGAAATATAAATGGCTAAAAGCACGACTGAGTTCGTTCCTCGTCGATTCCTGAGTTGTCGTCACCGGCAGACAATTCTCGCAGCACTCTTTGGTGGCACGATCCCCTTACAGGACAGCAACCAACTGACTGTTGATTTACCGGACGGTGACCAACTCTATATTTATGACGACTCCGCAGCAGTCAAGTCACCTGCACCTCCTGTACTTCTTGTTCATGGCCTGGGTGGTTCTCANCAATCTTCCTATATGATTCGAATCGCCAATCGCCTGCGTCGTCAATCTCGCAATATCTATCGAATGGATATGCGAGGTTGCGGTAAGGGNATTTCAATCGCGAGGAAAACGGCCCATGCCGGGGCCAGTGATGACCTTGCCCAAACCGCACTTCGGATCCAGGAGCTTACAGGAGAACCAGCGATTCAAATTGTGGCATTCTCTCTANGTGGTAACATCCTGCTCAAACTTTTGGCAGAACTGGGTGAATACCCTGAACTACAGATAACGAACGCCATCGCTATCTGCCCTCCAATTGATCTGGCTTACTCAAGCCAGATGATTACAGATAAGTATCTGGGCTTCTATGACCGCCAATTTATTCGCTCTTTGAAAAAAGACCTTATTNAACGTCGTAAATACTACCCCGATTGCCCGTGGGCCCAACTTGCACCATTCCCCAAGACATTGTTCGACTTTGACAACCGATTTACCGCTCCACTCAACGGNTTTGTTGATGCGGCAGACTACTATCAACAGTCNAGCAGCAAAGACCGTTTAAGNGAAATCACGGTTCCCACAACAGTACTCGTTGCNAATGACGATCCCGTCGTTCCNGCGGAAATATTTGACGACGCTCAATTATCGGAATCGACAACTCTTATTCGTACTGAATTTGGAGGTCATCTGGGTTTCCTGGCGCGCCANGGAAAACGCTGGATGGATGACCAAGTNATCNACTGGTTATCGTAACCAAACACGACCNACTTCTTATTTCTGTGGGATGNCAGCAACCCATAACCACGACTAAATGACAAGTTTATTNTGAAGAATCTTAGAAAGTTTGNGGGAGCCACGGAACACAACAAGAAAGAAAGAGTTTAAANTCGAAGAAGAGAAGTTCCCTAGGTTTTACCTCTCTGATTTATCNGCAATGAGACTCNACCATCGTTTTCTGATGTTCGATTCGACTTGTCTAAGACCTATCAACGTATTAACATTCGTTGATTAGGCATACTCTATCNTTAATTATCAACCTGCGAAAACCGGAAGTAGANTTTTCACAGGCTATTACGACTAACCAAAGTATTCATTATCAGCCTTTACTGGATTATTCAATGACCACGGTTACCACACGAAAAAACATTCTGCGTACTGCTGCTATTCTTTTACTAGTCAGTGTTTGCATTCCATTCCTAATGGGTGCGGAAATTGGCGAACCAAGCACAAAGAATCGACAAATCGCTTTGATGGTGCGTGGAATCGTCTCTTCCCAACATCTAACTCGTCACGAACTGGACGATGAAATTTCTCAACGAGCCATGTCAACCTTTATTGACCGTCTGGACCCAATGAAGCTTTACTTTCTCGAAGAAGATATTAAATCGTTTCACGAGAAAAAGCTTGAACTTGACGACATGCTAAAAAAAGGGGAACTGCAATTCGCTCACGATGTGTTCCTGCAATACATGTCACGAATGGAAACAAGCATCAAAGTGGTGCATACACTCATCGATCAGGAACATGATTTCACTGTCGACGAATACATCAGCACGGACTGGGATAATCTTAAGTTTGCCACATCCCAGGACGAACTTACCGACCGTTGGCGCAAGCGTATCAAATACAACTTGTTAGTACTTAAAGGGGACAAAACGGAAGGCCCGGAAGCACGTGAGAGATTGCATCGTCGTTACGACAGCCAACTCAAACAAATGCAACAAACCAAGAGTGATGAGTTGCTGGAAATCTTTCTAACCGCTGTAACTACCAGCTACGATCCCCACACGACATATATGTCACCAACGACTTCTGAGAACTTCGCTATCCAGATGCGTTTGAACCTTGATGGTATCGGAGCTCAACTCACGCTGGAGGATGGCTACACGAAGGTTACAAAGATCATTCCCGGCGGTGCTGCCGACAAGCAAGGCGAACTAAAAACAGGTGACCGGATCGTCAGTGTCGGGCAGGACACCGAAGGTGAAATGCAGGATGTCATTGATATGAAACTAAATGACGTTGTCTCGCGCATCCGCGGTAAGCCTGGCTCAATGGTACGTCTGGGAATTATCCCTGAAAAGAGTACCGAATCGAAAGTATTAACCATTAAACGGGCNAAAATCGAGTTNAAAGATAGTGAAGCTCGTGGAGANATCATCGAGTATAAAGTCCCTGNTAGTAAAAAGACTCTCCACATTGGAGTCATTAATCTGCCATCCTTCTATATGGATATGGATGCTGCTCGTCGTGGAGAAAAAGATTTTCGAAGTACTACTCGCGACTGCCGTCGTATCATCGAAGGATTCAAAGAAGAAGGTATCGATGGCATGATCATGGATCTTTCAACCAATGGCGGGGGTAGCCTCACGGAGTCGATTGACCTAACTGGATTATTTATCGATCTGGGAACTGTTGTTCAGGTTAAAGACCCATCAGGGCGNGTACAACAATACGACGACCGAACNGAAGGCACCAGCTATGATGGGCCATTAGTCGTGCTNTGNAGTAAGTTCAGTGCTAGTGCCAGCGAGATTTTTGCGGGAGCTATTGTCGATCACGGTCGAGGAATTGTCGTTGGTGATTCAACGACTCACGGCAAAGGTACCGTGCAAAACTTCCTCGAACTGGGTTCACGTTTCTTTAATATCAGCAATCCTCCAAACCTTGGAGCATTGAAAATCACGATGCAACAATTCTATCGTCCCGGCGGCGACAGNACTCAACAGCGTGGCGTGTACTCGGATATCGTTCTACCATCGATTACCGATCATATGAAAGTATCTGAGTCAGACTTAGATTACCCTGTCGCATTTGACAAAGTAGAAAATGAAGTCAGTGAAGAACTTTTATCACGTGATAAAGACCTAATCGCCAGCCTTAAAGAAGCTTCTCAGGAACGAGTCAAAGGCTCAAAAGACTTCCAAAAACTAAANGAGCAGATTNCTGAGTANAAAAAACAGCAGGAANCAAAACGAGTTTCCTTGAAGGAGGATGTTTTCTTTGCAAAGAAAGAAGAGAACTCCGCGCAGGAAGAAGCTCAGGAGAATCTGGAGAAGCGTGCCAACGGAGACACTGATGTATTTCCTGACACCTTTTATAATCAGGAAGTTCTAAATATAACCAGCGAATATATTCGGGCTCAATCGAAGTAAAACCTGGCAAGAACATTAACGGAGCGCCAACTGCATTCCGTCATAAGCCAACTCCATTGAATCCGGCAAAGCTCTGTTCGTTTGCTCATGCTCAAGATCATGCGAGATATGTGTAAATACGGTGCGTTTTGCACCGATCTTTTTAGCCACTTCTACCGCTTCGTCCAGGCCAAAGTGAGTTGCATGCGGCTTACGACGCAGGGCGTCCAGGATCAGACAATCCAGGCCCTCGAGCAAAGGCCAGCTCTGTTCAGGTATTTCGTTGGTGTCGGTGCAATAAGCGATGTTTCCAATCCGAAAACCAAGCACCTTAAACCGTGGGCCATGATAAAGGCGAATCGGTATCACTTTGGTTCCTAGCACTTCGAACGGTGCAGTGGAAATCGTATTCATAGAAATCTGTGGGATCGAACCTCGGTGTGTCTGTTTGCGGTCTGTGAACGCGTAGTCAAATGACTGGCGTAACCGCTGCTCAACATTGGGTTCACAATACACCGGCACAGCATGTCCTAAGTAGAACTGGAACAATCGCAGGTCGTCCATTCCAAAAATGTGATCTGCGTGTTCATGGGTATAAAGAACCCCATGGACCAATCCAATTTTCTCGCGGAGCAACTGTTGCCTAAGATCAGGCCCGGTATCAATCAAAAGATTACCCTGCTCTAATCCCAAAATCACGGAACAGCGAGTACGATTATTTTTCGGGTTCGGACTAGTACAAACGTAGCATCCACAGCCAATCGACGGCACTCCAACACTGGTGCCTGTTCCTAGCAGAATTAGTTTTCCACGGATGTCGGTGGTGATAGCTTTCTTGGTCAACAGAGCATACTTTCTAGCGGCGTGACATCATAAGATGAATAACAGATGTTAAGCACTCATTATAAGGGAAACAAGTGAAATCACCTTTGCCTACTGTTTAATACCTGGCACCGCTGATAATGGCACTTTCAAAACGGTCCCATGACGCATTTGATCGACCGGCAAATCTAACTCTGGCGAACGGTTTTTCCATGTCTCAAGATCTTCGCTGGTTGCCAGACAATATGAATAATCACTTCCCGGGGCATCCCAGTACAAATGCCACTGCCCTTGATGTCGGAACAACGTCGGTCCTTCGCCCATTTGATTGACGATGGCTGTACCAGCACCGACGATAGGCTTTCCTAATTTGGTTTCGTAGGGNCCCAGCATCTTCTTCGCAAATGTTAAACGAAGGTTTTTTCCACCTTTGTCNGCTGCTAATTCATGCTTAAGGACCATGACCCACCGATCATCCTTCTTAGTTTTCGTACCACGATCATCATGGGCAATAAACGGATCGATAACGCTGTATTCAGGATTCTGAGGACTGTANAACAGTCTGGGGGGTGTAAATTTTTTAAAATCTTTGGTGCCACTGTAATAACTACGGTGATCATAGCCATGTTGGTCCTCGCTATGATCGCCATCGTTCAATTCTTCCAACGTCGTAGAACTCCACAGGATAAGAAATTCTTTCTGTTCCGGATTCCAGTGAAGTTCGGGAGCCCACGTGTTTCTCACATCCTTTCGGTCCTGCCAAATATTAATTCGTTTTGGTTCCGTCCACCTCCGTAAATCTTCCGAGGATGTATAACCGATGGAGCGGGAATTCCAACTGGTCGTCCAAATCATATGGAATGTACCGTCGTGATATAAAATCGACGGATCACGCGTCAGACTTTCGTCTNCCCACTTAGGTGCCGGCACGATCAAATCCCGATCTGACAGCCACTGAAACTTCAAACCATCGTAACTGTAGGCAAAATAGATACCAGTCTCTCCATTACCGAGAAAATATGGGAGTAAAAACAAATGACTATTTTCACTGCCCTTGATATCGTCAACGGTTTTGGGAATTGCTTGCGCAAAACAACTAGCATTGGCTGTCTGTAATAACATCACCAACATAACGGTGATTAGATGTTTTTGAATTCCCATAACTGCCACTACACTCCTCTAAGATAAGATCACTCCATTNATCNGATGNCATAAACTCTTGTACATCGAGTGGTATGAAGTTGAAAATAACCTCCGTTGACCGCATTTTCATATGGGGATAAGCTACCAACGGAACTATATATACCTAAGATATACATAAGCACTTATGCTTTGTAATAACCCACTTCTATTTGTGGTGGGAATCTTTACGGAACTACAGATACAAGATCCAAAGTAACCATGAAGTTATGCCCTGTTAGGCATTTCGGCGTAAATTTACGCGGTGATTAACAACATACAGGCTGGGTTGCTTTGCATCGGAGTGACAATGGACATATTTGCAAGAATCTGGGAGCTGATCTCGGCCTTTTTCAATGGTTTGGTCAATACATTTGACACGACCGTGACGTCGATGTTTGGTTCNTCAAATAAACGTCAGGTTGATAACTATCAAAATGCCGTTGAAGAAATCAATGCTTTGGAATCTCAGTACCAAAGCATGTCTGATGAAGAACTTGGTCGCCAAACGGAACTGTTCCGTGAGCGAATCAAAGCCGGTCAGACTCTCGATGATTTACTTAAGGAAGCCTTTGCGGTTGTGCGTGAAGCCGGTCGACGCTGGCTGGCTATGCGTCACTATGATGTTCAGCTTATCGGCGGCATGGTGCTTCATGAAGGCAAGATTGCTGAGATGGTTACGGGGGAAGGTAAAACNCTGGTTGCCACATTACCAGCCTATCTCAATTCTCTCAGTGGCGATGGCGTCCATGTCATCACAGTCAACGACTACCTTGCGCGTCGTGACATGGAGTGGATGGCTCCGGTTTTTTTAGGACTGAAGCTTACCGTTGGCTGTATTCAAAGTGACATGAAAGCCAGTGATCGTCAGCATGCCTATTCGTGTGATATCACGTACGGAACCAATAACGAATTTGGTTTTGACTATCTGCGAGACAATATGCGTCCGGCAGCTCAGAATGATAGTCGCTTCCCTAAGCATCAACAACAATGTCAGGGAAAACTTACGTTCGCAATCATCGACGAAGTCGACAATATCCTNATTGACGAAGCCAGAACNCCGTTGATNATTTCAGGTCCCGCCCATGACAATCTGAAAAAATATGAAGAAGTGGAAAAACTGGCCCGCCAGTTGAAGAAAGAAACACACTTCGTCGTCAATGAAAAAGATCATAGTGTCAACCTAACCGATGATGGTATCCGGGCGGCCGAAAAACTTGCCGGGGTTGAAAGTTTCTACACGGCCGGAAATATGGAATGGCCTCACCTGATCGACAATGCATTAAAAGCTCACTATCTGTACAAAAAAGACGTGAACTATGTTGTNCGTGAAGGACGAATTATTATCGTTGACCAATTTACTGGCCGTCTGATGGATGGTCGGCAATGGTCTGATGGCTTACACCAGGCTGTCGAAGCGAAAGAGAACGTCAAAATTAAAGAAGAGACGCAAACGCTTGCGACAATCACCCTGCAGAACTACTTCAAACTATACTCCAAGATTTCAGGGATGACGGGTACAGCCTTAACAGAGGCCAAAGAATTCTGGGACATCTACAAGATGAATGTAGTTGCGATTCCAACCAATCGCCCCTTACAACGCATCGAAGATAATGATGTCATCTATCTGGAAGAGAAACACAAATTTAAAGCCGTGGCAGATGAAGTCGAAGCGTTAAATAAGTACGATACGATTGAACTCCACAATGGTGACCAGTACTACGGAACCGTCGAATCAGACAATGAGAATTCCGTTGTTCTGCTACCACCTGAAAGCCGGAAACAGGAAACCTTTGACCGCGAAGATGTTGCCCGTATTTATTACGCCGGACGTCCGGTGCTGATTGGTACCGTCTCCATTGAAAAGAGTGAGGCCATTTCTGATTTCCTGCGCAAACGTGGTATCGACCATGAAATTCTAAATGCGAAGAACCATGGACGCGAAGCGGAGATCATTGCCCAAGCCGGACGTCGTGGCGCCGTCACCATTGCCACCAATATGGCCGGGCGTGGTACTGATATCGTTCTGGGTGGTAACCCGGACACACTTGCCTGGTCACGGCTCCAAAATGAGTATCCTACCCGTCTGGAAGTCCCGCCGAATATCTGGGACGACCTCGTGCGGGAAATCGATGATCAATACTCAATGGCCGACGAAGGAGAAGACCTGAAAGAACTCGGTGGACTCCATGTGATTGGTACCGAACGACATGATGCTCGTCGTATCGACCTTCAGCTTCGCGGGCGTTGTGGCCGACAGGGTGATCCTGGCAGTAGTAAGTTCTTCCTCTCACTTGATGACGATCTGATGCGTATTTTTGGTGGAGGAAATTTAAAGGCAATCCTGTCCAAATTTGGTATGAATCCGGAAGACAGTATCAACAGCAAAATGGTCACACGACGTATCGAAGCTGCTCAAAAGAAAGTTGAAGAGCGAAACTTTGAGATCCGTAAAAATCTTCTCGAATATGACGAGGTGATGGATACTCAACGCAAACGCCTTTACGAATTCCGCCAGGAAATCCTCGATGGCGAAAATGTATCGACGAAAGTAACGGATTGTCTCGAAGAGCAAATCGAGTACTACGTCAATGTCTTCCTGGACCCTAACTACGGGATTGATTCATTTACAACCTGGGTGAACTCTCAATTCAACATGCAGGAGGAAAGCCGTGCGTTCAAAGGAATGGACATTAAACAAGCTGATGATGAAAGCCGTAGTTTTGCTTTCAAATCAGCCGTACGACGTATCCGCGATGCCGTGGATGAGAATTTGCCGCGTGATTTCGAAGAATCAGAATGGAATTGGCAGGCCTTAGCCAAATTCATGAATTCAAACTGGAATACCTCGCTGCGTCCACGTGACCTGCAGAGCTTTGAACTGGATGATATCGAAGATGAACTTTCAGACTTGGCTTACGCCCATATCGAAAAAGTCGATCTAAGTGACGGCGCGATCTTCCTTGATGAGCGATTTGGCCGCAGCTCTCTGGCAACCTGGATCCGTAATAAATTTGGTTTCGAACTGGAAGAGGACGAACTCAAGGACCAAAACAACGACGAGCTTCTTCAGTCCATTCACAATCGTGCAATGGACATGTATCAACATCGGGAAGCCGAATACCCTGTCATGGCTGGTATCTATCGATACGGGGGCGGTGCTGAGAAACAACTGGACCGCGAAGGACTAATCGATTGGGCATCTCAGCGCTTCAATGCTGAGATTTCCATCGAGAGCATACGCCACATGCAACGCTCCGAGCTTCAGGAGACGCTCGTTGATTTAAGCCTGGCCAGTCAAAAACGTTCGGAAGCACATCGGCAATGGGCTAAGGATAAAACAGCCGAACTGTTCGAAGGACAAACAGAGAACACTCGACTTAATCGAATTTCCAGCGAAGGCGAGATTGCTTCGATTTCTCTTTGGCTACGGGATAATGCCGACACAGAACTCAATGTCGAAACCATCGGAAATTGCAATCGCTCGGAATTAAGTCGTCGCCTGTCATCGGCCGTAGAAGATAAGCATCATGCTGAAATGCGACGCATGGAACGTTCATTACTACTACAGATCGTCGATTCCTCATGGAAAGAGCACCTGTTAACGATGGACCGTCTTCGCAGCTCTGTTGGGCTTAGTGGAT
>PAJC01000060.1 GCA_002705165.1 Planctomycetaceae bacterium
CCGTTATAGAGGGGAAGATAAGCCGTGTATAACCGACCGGAATCGGGCCCCGTATCGATCCCACTGATCACCCGTGCTTTAACATTCTGACTTGTCGGTCTTGCAACTTGAACCCAACGATCCTCCCCCGACTCAGTTCTTCCATAGAAATCGATTCCGCTTACCCCGGTTGCTGGCATATGAACCATACTTAGATTTGCTGACCTCAAACGATAATCCACATGGACGTCTCGTGAATCCGTCTTAAATCTCACGGCCATACCTGCGCTATGAAGACTTAAACTCCAAACCGCATCNCGAACCACACCCTTCGCGCGGCCGGGCAAGCGATCGAAATACGAATCCGTATCATCAAACGCTCGGCCTTCAATACCCCAGTTTTCCACGTTATACCAATCCACGCCGTCTTCCGTCCGTGGGGTAATTACCGGAGTTTCACTTGCCTGCANCAGGCCGNTTGAAACAGATNCGGCTGTGCTTAATCCCGCCTTAATAAACGTCCTACGTTTCATAGCTTAACTATTCTCCACTCGATTGGTTATCTTTACCTTGGTCATACACTATTTGTCCACCCAGATAAGTCTGAAGAACCTGGGTTTCTTTAACATCATCGATGTCTACCGTCATGATATCGCGATCCAGGATCACAAAGTCTGCTAATTTGCCAGCTTCAATCGACCCCTTTTCTTTTTCCTCGAACGTTAAAAACGCATTGTTAAGCGTATACAACCTCAAAGCCTGCTTACGACTAATCTTCTGTTCCGAGTGTAGCGTNTCAGACNTATACCGAGGCTGNCTTTTNAATGTTATCCACATGCCGAGAAAGGGGTTGTATGGATTTACACTTCTTCGACTACCAATTCTTTGCATATGATCAGANCCGCCNCCCACCATCACACCTTTCTCAAAAATCGTTTTATAAGGTTGGAAATACTTGGTGCGGTCTTCTCCAAATTGCTTTAAGAGTGTCCTNCCATCCATATAGAGCCAGGCAGGTTGCAAATCTGCAACAACACCCAACTCTGCCATACTTTCAATGGCCTCGAGGCTCATGAAGTTACAATGCGTAATACAAGGCCGATGCTCCGAAACNTTAAAATCGTTCTCATTGATCGTTCGATACGCATCTAGCAGAGCATGGACNGCTCCATCCCCAACACTATGAGCCGTCATTTGAAATCCATTCTCCAGCATTAACTTTGAGAACTGATAAAGTCGTTCTTGCTCGATATATCGCATTCCACGGTATCCAGGATCCCGAATTGAATATATTTCACTCACTCCCCAGGGCTTCCGCATGTAGGCACTTCCAGTCAACATGCCGCCATCCANAAACACTTTNACTCCTCGAAGCCATAGNTGGGGATTATATTGATGCAGTGGATCCGCCGCCGCCTTTTCAATTCGACTCTTTATCTTATCCGGANTCGTATTGGCATTCATTGAGTAAAANAGGAATGCACGAACNCTCAATTCGCCAGCTTCATNNAAAGATCGCCAAATCTCAAGTGCTGTGTCGTTAGTATTCCTATCGGATACNGAAGTGATTCCTACACGGTTGTAATCGTGNACAAGCTTCTTNAACTGAGCAACTCGTTCATCATGNGAGGGNNTTTTNGTATTNGATTCGTACTTNAGCAAAGAACNACCGCTTCGCAGGACCCCTGTCAACTTACCTTCCTCGTCCCTNTCTAGTTTATAGTTNGAGTCANTGGGTGGAANGAAGCTGTCGTCTATCCCCGATAATNCNAANGCCCGGGAATTCACCGCCGTATCCGGACCGGTCCGAAACATGACAGGGTTATTCGGAGCNACTCGGTCCATTTCCNCTCGGGTAGGAAACCGCTGTTCCTTAAGACGGGTAATGAAAACCTGACTCATGACGATCCATTGATCGTCATCCAGAATCTCAGCCCGTTTCTTAATATAGGCCAATACATCGGCCATTTCATGCATTGGGGGCACAACGTGGTCNTACTCATAAACCGCAGCTCCTGTCGAGTGGACGTGCGAATCTATCAGGCCCGGAACAACTGCCTTGCCTTCGAGGTCAACAACCTCGGTAGATTCTCCCTTTCGTAACAGAACATCCTCATTCCTACCAACCGCCAAAAACCTTCCATCTTTTACCGCAAATGCCGTGGCCGTGGAGTCCAGGGCATCCACAGTATGTACCGTTCCATTTAAATAAATAGCAGTCGCTTCCGGCGGTCGCTCGCCTTCCGCGGTAAGTGACAGACAACCAACTAGGCTGAGCGCCAAAAGAATTCGCATCGTGATTTCCCTTTGTATTTTGAGTGCGATACGGCGAACGGTTATATTGACGTTTCTAAGCCGCAAAACTGCCTTACCTCCTATTAGAAACTATCAACCGATGGCATTCACATTTAGAGTCTTCCTTTTTACATTTTCTTGCTTCTACCTAGTTCCTGCCCTCAAGGCAGAACACCCTAATGTCATCTTTCTACTCTCGGACGACCAACGTCCCGACACCATTGCNGCGCTNGGGAATCCAGTCATCCAAACGCCTAATCTCGATAGGCTTGTACGAGAGGGCTCTACCTTTACACAAGCAACTTGCGCTAATCCCTTATGTGTTCCGAGCCGAGCGGAGATCTTATCTGGTCAGTCGGGATTCAGAAACGGCGTACACATGCCTCCGCTTGAACCCAATCTGGAACACACTACATGGCCACAAGCTATGCAACAGGCGGGCTATAACACGTATTGGGTCGGGAAATGGATGATCGCTGGTCGTCCATCCGAACGAGGTTATCAGGAATCCAAAGGGCTATTCTCTTCAGGTGGGCGAACTGAACAACCTCAATACGACTTTGCTGGCCGAGAAGTCACCGGGTACAGGGGCTGGGTTTTCCAAACAGACGACCGCCACCTTCTCCCAGCCCAGGGGATAGGGCTAACCCCGGATATAGATCGAAAGTTTGCTGANGCAGCCATCGAATTCATCAAGCAAGACCACNAAANACCCTACTTNCTTCATGTGAATTTCACNGCACCGCACGACCCACTCCTCATGCCGCCGGGATGGGAAGNAAAATACAATTCAAAGAGAATGCCTCTTCCTAAGAACTACAAACCTCAGCATCCATTTGATCATGGCAACCTAAAAGGACGTGACGAGTTACTAAACTCTTTCCCACGCCGCAAGTCAGATATCAAACGCGACTTGGCTACGTATTACGCCGTCATTTCACACATGGATCAACAAATAGGAAAAATCCTTAAAGCCTTAGACGACACAGACCAGACTAAAAACACCATCGTCGTTTTTAGTTCTGACCACGGACTGGCGNTAGGATCACATGGGCTCATGGGAAAACAGAATATGTACGAGCATACGATTAATGTACCTCTTATCTTCCGCGGCCCCGGCATACCGAAAGGCAAGAAACTGGCCGCCCAGTGTTACCTGCGTGACCTTTACCCAACCTTCATGGAAATTACCGAACAAGAATACAACCCCGCGATTGAAGGAACNAGCCTGATGCCGTTGATACGAGATGAGATCGAGTCAGTCTATCCGTTCATTATCGGCTATTTCAAAGACTCCCAAAGAATGATCCGCATGTCCAACTGGAAACTGATTGACTACCCCCAAGCCAACCATGTCCAACTGTTCCATCTGGGCACTGACCCCCATGAANTGAAAAACCTTGCTGGGAACAAGAAGTTCACTGCTNTCGTCGAGCAACTTCGTAGTGAAATGCAGACGTGGCTACTTAACCACGGCGATCCACTCGCCNAATAACGCACCTTCCATTCACCGCCANTCTTNAAATCAAACAAGAGCAAACAATACCTATGCCACTTTGCCCAGACACTTACTACNATTCTCTCCAGGACCCTATTGAGCGTATTAAACTTGAGATGNCTGCCTGTCTTCGCTGGTCNGACCGTCTCGGACTTAGCGAAGGAATCTGCAATCACTTCAGTGTTGAAGTACCAGGGCAGCCAGGCACTTTTNTATTAAATCCTCAGGGGCTGCATTGGTCTGAGATTNAAGTCAGTGACATCATCACGGTAGCAACCGACGGNACTCTCATTGACGGAAAACATGNTNCCGAGCCAACGGCATTCTTCATCCATTCNGGNATNCATCGAAATGTNGCGAGNGCCTCTGTCGTCCTTCATACTCACATGCCCTCCGCCACCACNCTGGCCTGTCTCGANCNTGGGGAAGTCATTCANTGCACTCAAAATTCACTACGATGGTTCAATCGAATCTCCTATGACAAAGACTACAACGGGCTAGCTCTCGATCACTCCGAAGGAAATCGCATGGCAGCTTTAATGAAAGACAATCGTGTCTTGTTTCTCGCCAATCACGGGGTGGTTGTCGTGGGACCCAATATGGCGGAGGCTTTTGATGATCTCTACTATCTCGAACGTGCTTGTGAGGTGCAGATAAACGCCATGCAGACAGGACAGCCTTTATCGGTAATCCAAGAGCAGCACGGCGAACACGCCTATCAACAAATCATGAAGGATCGCACTCAGTGCTACTCCCATCTTGAAGCGATTATTAGGATCCAGCTACGAGAATCACCGGAACTGGCGGAATGAATCCACTGCAATTCCCTAGCATCTCAACAACGTCATTCTGTAAAATAAAGGGATGAAGACTTTCCACACTATCATTGCTCTGCTGTTGTCGATTAGCGCCCACCAACTCGTCGGCCAGGACTTACATCAAATCATTGACCAGCAGATCGAACAAGCTTCTACCGAGGCATTTGCCGAGCAGGCTACAGACAGTGAATTCCTGCGGCGAATCTACCTTGACCTTATCGGTCAAATCCCCACCACGGAGGAGGCACTCCAGTTCCTATTAGATCCTACAAAGGACAAACGCGCGCAACTCATCGATCAACTACTTCTCGATCCCCGGTATGTTCGCCGGATGACGGAGTTTTTCAATGTCATGTTGATGGAACGGCGTGGCGAGGACCCTAACTGGCAGACTTTTCTTTCCACTAGTTTTGCAGTCAACATGCCTTGGGATCAGATGGTTCGACATATGGTCTCACCAGACACTAACAATGAGACTACCCGAGGCTCCGGATATTTTCTTACCAAACGTTTGGAAAAATACGGACAAAACCCAACGGACTTCCCCGGCCTTGCACGTGATCTTGGTCGCATGTTTCTGGGAGTGGATCTGGCGTGTGCCCAATGTCATGACCATCTGTTTATTGACGATTATAAACAAGCGGACTTTCAGGGCTTGTTCGCCTTTATCAATAACACCTATATCCGGCAGGACACCGACTACCCTGCCATCGGGATGAAGCCCATCAAGGTCAAGGTTGAATTCAATTCCGTCTTTGAAGAAGGTACGTTTTCCACGGGGCCTAAACTGCCCGGCCTGGATGAAATCGCTGTACCTGAATTCGTTACTGGTGAGGAATTCGCTGTTCCACCAAATAATGACACGAAGGCTCCCGGCATCCCTAAATTCAACCCTCTCGACTATCTTGCCAAACAACTTCCGAATCCATCCAACGACTCCTTCAACCTTAATGCGGTCAACCGGATCTGGTTCATGTTAATGGGACGTGGGATTGTCCATCCCCTGGATTTACACCACTCAGACAATCCTCCTAGTCACCCCGATTTGTTAACGGTTCTCGGAGTCCAGTTCGCGGAGCACAACTACGACATCAAGTGGCTTATCCGTCAAATTGTCTTATCCAAAAGCTATCAGCGAACCAGTGCTATTACTCCTCCGGTAGAGCGTGCCAAACGTCGCGACTACCGCGTATTCTCTGAAAAACCGATGAGTGCCGAACAACTTATGTGGAGCATGCTTACCGCGACTGGACAACTATCGCTCATCTCACCCAAAGCCACCGTCCTGGAATCCGGGGCGGAGCAACCACTGGAAGGACAAGTGGATAATACGCTCGAGGGAATTCGATCGGACTTCCTGGCTGCGTACGCCAATCCTCCAAGGGAGCCGGAAACGGAATTTGCGCCCTCTGTGAGAGGCGCATTATTCGTACTCAATGGCCCCCGTGTTTTGTCCTGGTTACCCCCCAAGGCGGGAAACCTGGCGGACTTACTTCATCGGCAAAAAGACAATTATGCTGATACGCTTTTTCTTTCTATCCTGTCACGTAANCCCNCGCCAGAAGAGGCNCAGCACTTCAACGTTTACATCTCCTCGCATGTAGACAAAACCAAAGCNATCGAACAAGCTATTTGGGCATTACTNGCATCCAACGAATTCGCTATCAACCACTAAATATTGGCCATGCCACATTCCAAACAAACTCATTCGCTTTGTACCCCCGAGGAGCACACACTTTCTCGACGTCAATTACTAGGTGCAAGTACTGCCGCCGGAGTCGTGGGACTCGGCGGCTTAGGAGGGTTGGTCAATCCGCTGATTGCTAGCGACATGTCGGCCAAGGAAAAGCAGGTACTTTTCATTTGGATTGATGGAGGCATGAGCCAACTCGAGAGCTGGGATCCTAAACCAAACACACAATTTGGAGGGCCCTTCCGATCAATCCCAACGTCGATTCCGGGCATCCAAGTTAGCGAATTAATGCCTAAGACTTCCCAAATCATGCACAAACTNGCNGTCGATCGGGGGGTTAGCACCTTCGACAATTCGCATTCGGCAGGCGTTCCCCGGATTAACCGTGGCGACCCCAAAGATCGGGGAGTTATTTACCCTTACTTTGGCTCAGCTGTCGCCAACCTGATGGGCCCCGGCGATAGCGGCCTCCCACCCTATGTATGGGTAAAGCCTGGAAGCGGAGGTTTTAAATATCAGGACGCGGGCTTCCTTGGNCCCAAGTACGGTGCTTTAGCGATTGGAGAAGGCAAGCCACCTCCGAATATCCTCCTGCCCTCNNATATNGATCAACAACAAAACCTAGANCGCAATGCNTTACGAAAGTTTGCTAATAAGCAATACGCAAATTCTCGAGCAAANACATTTAGCGAGGCTCAGGATTTTGTTTTTGATACCGCTCAGGCACTGATGGATCGCCGCACATTATTTGATGACCCTGACGCTGCCGATATCGAACGATATGGAGATACACCTCTGGGTCGCGATATGCTGATTGGACGAAAAATGATTGAAGCTGGCGTGCGATTTGTGAAAGTNAATTCCTATGGCTGGGACACACATGGCGACAACTTCAATGCACATGCAAGTCTGATGCCTCGTTTTGATCAAGCTTTTACGGCCNTCGTTGANGACCTCGACCAACGTGGAATGNTGGACCATGTATTGGTNATCGCGATGAGTGAATTTGGCCGCACACCNCGCATTAACGGGCATATTGGCCGCGANCACTGGCCCGAAGCCTGGTCAATCGCGATGACTGGTACGGGAATCAGGCGAGGTGCCATCATTGGCGAAACCAATGANGAGGGAACCTGGGTAACCAGTGAACCCCATGACATCGGCCATTTCTTNCACACCTGGTTTAATGCTCTCGGCATCGACTCAGAACATACCGAGTANATTAATGATGGACAGCCTCTTCCTATCGCCGACGAAGAATGTTCGCCCATCCAAGAATTACTTGCTTAGAGAAAGGGNNCCAAAAGGATGGACATNAAATACANACNCTCCAAATCCCCTGTCGCTGACCGCCAGTTATTCAATGCACGGTTTAGCCTTGATGGTTCACTTCTNATTGCCGGAAGTTATCANGGAGACGTTCGAAGATTTGATTTNTCCNCCGAAGATCANCACGAACTCAGNGCNATCAACGGACATCACGCCTGGGTACAGGCTTTTGCTCTACACCCAANACAAAACCTGATCGTCTCGGGNGATTCATGGGGCAAACTACAATTACACGACTATACACACGACGATCCTCAGCCACTCTGGGCTTTGGAAGATGCTCATGACGGATGGATCCGAAGTATTGCCTTTTCCAAAACCGGCGATTGGTTTGCCACCTGCGGGCGGGATCAAACCGTCCGGGTATTTAACACAAAGAATGGAAAACAGAAGAGAATGCTGGTTGGGCATCAGGCAGATGTGTATCACGTCTTATTCCACCCCGAAGAAGATCAACTATTATCAGCCGATGCGTTAGGTNACATCTTTCAATGGGANTTAAAGAAACAACATCCCNTANGAACATTTGATGCCTCCGAGACTTTTCTAGCTCATCGCTTGCAAGACGTTGGAGGGGTTCAGGCCATGGCGTTCTCTCCCGATGGTAAGACTCTTTTTGCTGGGGGAACCCGCCCAAAAAATGGGGGCACTGTTCAAGGTGTACCGATTATTATTGGTTTTTCATGGGAGACTGCAGAACGGACCCTGTTAAGAGAACTTGGAGGCACGGCAGATTGCTACTGCGAAGACCTTAAATTCCATCCGGATGGCTTCCTCATGGCAGTTACGAGCGGTACGCCGGGAACAGGGAAACTGCAATTTATTGATCTNACACTCGAGGAACCGTTATTTCAGCTATCGAGCCTTTCCAATTGCCATTCGCTTGATGTTCATCCGGACGGAGAAACCATTGCGGTGACTACTACCGTCCGTGGAAGCAATGGCAACGGACGNAAAGTGGATGATGAGGGCAACTATATTGGTAACACAAGCCCCATTCAAATCCTCGTCCCTGAGTTACCGGAACCAAAGAACAACAACGCATGATCCCCAAGCAAGAGCGCCCGCCGAAATCCCTAAACGGGATCTACAACAACCACCCTCTAAAATAGGTTGGCGAGATGCTTTCATAACTGGCTTCTCTAGCCCGCTTCCAATACCGTATAAAATAGAGTAGACAACCGAGCTTACTTTTACCTTTTTGAGTTCCCCACCTATGTTTAACCAGCCAACGCCTTGCCGTTCTCTCTGGATTTTNTTNCTGCTTTCGTTCGTTTCGACGGAACTGCANGCCAAGCCCAATGTCGTTTTCATTTACACAGACGATCAGGCACCTTTCGCCGTGAATGCCGCCGGCGATTCACGCTTTATTACTCCAAATATTGATCGCATCTTCCATGAAGGTGCACACCTGTCGAACAGTTTCGTCACCACACCGGTTTGTAGCCCCAGCCGTGTTGGACTCCTTACCAGTCGTTACGGCAGTGAATTCGCCATCACGGACTGGATCAATCCGGGCAATGAAAAGGCGTTAGGCCTCCCTGAAGACGCATTAACGTTTCCACAGCTTTTCAAGCAAGCCGGCTATGCGACCGGACTTTTCGGCAAATGGCATCTTGGAATCCAAGACCATCAGCACCCTACCAAATTTGGCTATGACGAATTTGCCGGAATCAGGGTTGGAGGTTGCCCTCCCAAAGACCCCCGTATTGAAACACTGAACGGAGAGATGAAACAGGTATCGGGCTATACTTGTGACATTTTCACTGATCACGTACTGGACTTCATCCGTGCGAATAAAGACGAACCGTTTCTTGTCAGCCTGCACTTCAGAGCCCCTCATGCGGCGTGGCTTCCTGTGCCACCTGAAGATTGGGAGCCTTTTAAGGATCTTGACCCCGAAATCCCAAACCCCGATTTCCCCAACCTTAACGTTGCTAAGGTTAAACAACAAACTCGCGAATATTTAGCCTCGGTCAAAAGTGTCGACCGCAACGTCGGACGCGTACTGGATTTGCTGAAATCGTTCGAATTAGAAGATAACACCATTGTCATTTTCACAAGTGACCATGGCTACAACCTCGGTGAACATGGTGTTTGGTACAAAGGAAACGCCATTCGGATTTTGACTAAAAACCCTCAACCACGTTGGCAACACATCCCTGCTAACCGACGCCCCAATCTATGGGACACCTCACTACGTGTACCAACAGCCATCCGCTGGCCCGGAGTCATTAACCCGGGAACCATCCACGCTGAAACGTTCTCCAACCTCGACTGGTTCCCTACCTTACTGACAATGGCCAACATTAAACAACCAAAAACAGCCGTCCTACGAGGAGAAGATTTTACTCCTGTTTTACGGGGGCGCAAAACAAAGTGGGACTCAAGCATCTACCTTGAATACAGCATGCATCATGGCGCTAAAACGCACATGCGAGGTATTCGTACGCCGGAATGGAAATTCATGATTGACTTTGCCAATGACGGCCGGCTCGAACTCTACCACTTAAAAGAGGACCCCGATGAAACAATCAATCTGGCGCAGTCCAGGGACTCAAAACATATCGACATACGCCACAATCTGATGTCACAGGTCAGGGATCACATGCAGACTGTCGATGACCCTCTTTTAGCAACACTCGAATCTCCTAATCCGGCGAAAAATCCATGAAACAAATAGTCACCATACTGACCCTGTTTACCACCGTTTTAGCGATGGGTGCAGAACCGCTTGAAATCGGGTCGGACATTCAGTTGCTTTGGGATGATTCCCTTATTGAATCACGCGTGAATGGCTCTTTCAAATTTCATCGCCCGGTTCCCAAAGAGGTTGCAATCACAACAGATGCTTCCTGGGAGGGGAATGTCAGTGCTTATTTCACCTTCCTACAGGACGGGAACGAGTATCGCGCCTATTATCGCGGCTCCCATTATGACACGCAAAAGAAGGTTGTGACTCATCGTGAAGTGACCTGTGTTGCCATAAGCCAAGACGGGATCAACTGGACAAAACCGGATTTGAGAATCTGGGATTTTGATGGTAGTAACAACAATAACATCGTTTGGGATGGCA